>CAVHVI010000006.1:0-31804 GCA_963639245.1 Bacteroidaceae bacterium | reverse complement strand
TTCATGGCTGGTAACGCAGGTCACACCTATTTCCGTAGCCATAAGGATGGTAACAATTCAGCTGATGCTACTACTCGTGATCGTGCTCGTTTGACTATGTCTGGTCGTACTCAGTTGACCTCTGGTATTGCTGCTTATGCTTATAATGAGTGGCAGGCTGATCACTCTGGTGTTTCTGGTGACAAAGCAGATCTTAAAGCTCGTCAGCAGTACTTAGGTGTTGATTTCGGCAACTTTGGTAAGGTTCAGATGGGCCGTTATAAGGATCCTTTCGTATTTGCATCATCTGCTGTTGATGTATTAGACGACGTTGGTGTCTATGGTGGCAACGACGAGCGTAATTCTGGTCACCTCTCCTATATGTGGAAGGGCTTTGGCTTTGATGCAGGCATTTCCTATCAGTTCGCCGTAGATAACTATAAGACCGATACCGATGGTGAAATTAATGTAGATTCAGGCTTCTCTGTCTATGCAGGTTATACCTCTCCCTCTGTAGTATTCGGCCCCATTAGTGTCCGTGCTGGTTATCTCTATTTGAAGGCTCAGGATGCTAACGATGGTAGAGAGCCTAACTACACTAAGACTATAAAGGATAAAATTACCATTGAAGGTAATTCTTATGGCTTCACCAATCAGTTGGGCGGATATGTAGACAATCTTAAGACTGTTGATGTCTCCTTGTCATGGGGTGTAAATGGTAAGGGGCTATATGTAGCCACCAATTATGCTTATTCAAAGGCAAGTTATGCTGATGATGTTCTAAATAGCAAGTTTACTTGTGACGCATTACCTACTTTGAATGTTAATTCTGATTTCAGTGTTCCGGGCTCTTACGATCATAAAGTTAAAGCTTGGGAAACTGTAGCAACTTATGGCTTTGAAAATGGTATCCGTATTGGTGCATCTTACCACTTCATCAAGCACCAGTTTAACGGTAACCTTACTTCAGACAAGGTCCTTGGCCTTTCCGATTTCGAGCAGAAATATGTTCAGTTAATTGCTGATTACAACGTAACTCCTAACTTCAAAGTTTGGGCTGAGACTTTGTTTGATGCAGGCTCTGATGACTATCACGCAAAGTTCAATGCCTCTGATAAGAAGGACGGCAACAACTCCGTCTTAGTAGGCGCACGTTACGTATTCTAATCTAGGCGAGCATCTCTCGTTTAGTTAGTACCAGTTCATTTACAACTTCAGTAAGTGAAACCCTATTGGCAGGATCTATGATCCTGCCTTTTTTACTGCTGTGCTAATACCAAAGCACAATTCCAGCTTAAATAAACCCCATCAGGATCCTTAAAACGATCCTCATACTCAGCTTCAAATTCCTTAAGACGCTTTAGAGTCCAGTAAGAACCATCTTTTGAAGTCCCTGTTACCCCACTTGATTTCAATGCCTTAAGCATAAGATGCGCAGACTCATAGTGACTTTTAAGAGTAAATGTAGATACCTGAGCCTTACTAAAATGCCTTGTGACAACCTCTCTCAGCTCGGCCTCTGACAAATACTCAATCCCGCTTCCACTAAGAGAGCGGATCTCCTGCATTGTCCCCTTTATAAAGGTGGAAAAAGCAAGCACACCACCATCTGCAAGACTAGTTTTTAAATTTCCAAGACCTTTATTTAAGGATGAAAACCATTGCACGGCACAATTTGATGCTATTAAGGAAAAATTGCTCCCCAAATCCTCATGCTCACAATCTGCCTGCATGAATGACACCCTAGGATCAGCAATAAATTTTCTCCTACAAACATCAAGCATCCCTGTGCTTATATCACAAAGCTTAAGCGTCGTGGGTTCAAGCTCCAAAAGTCTCTTTGAAAAGCTACCTGTACCACATCCCACCTCAAGTGCATGCAGATAATTCATCCTAGGTATCAAGGAAAAGAGTCTTCTGCCGATCTCCTCTTGGATATGGGAGTTTGCATCATAGGTATTGGCAGCCTTTGAAAAACGCGCCGCTCTAATTGCTTTATTCTCAAGCATGAGTAAAGGGCTCACGAATTAGGCTGTCAAAAAGCTCGGGCACAAAATGCGCACCAGCTATAGCCTCGCATTTAATTCCCGCACGCTCAAAGCTCTTTACAACGGCTAAATGCGGCATGATGAGATCGCGTTTTGAAGAATAAGCCTCATCATAAAATTTAGTAACTTGCCTCTTCTCTGCATTAGTCCTGTGGGCATACTCCTTTATATATACAAGCTCGCTTTTTAAGCTCTCCACACTGCGCTGAGGTCTATTTTTAAGATATTCCTCAATCAATGCCGGGCTTCTGCACATAAGCCTAATGAAGTTTAACGCATGCTCCTCATCCATGGAGGCTATGGTCTCATCCCAAACATTCTCAGGAATTCCATACTCGGCATCAATCCCTTCAACAGTACCATTTACCGCAATGCGTTTTTCAAAAGGAAGCGATGGTGCATTTTTAAATATAGCTGGCGCGAACATTACTCCCATCGACCAGGCAATCACACGGATTTTGGAGAATTTCTCAAATATATCAAGATCGATCACCTTGCCATCATCCTCATAGTCATAGATCACCGCCAAGGCTGAGTCCTCGGGTAAGGATGCCTCAAAGCGCTTAAAGGTATTTAGATCCTGACCATAGCCTGATACAAAGAGTATAAGGTTATGCCCCTCTTGCTTTAGAAAATCAAGCTTCATGCCTATTCCTCATCCTCATCAGGATCATAGCTTGCAAGTGTCCCCTCATGTACCATCTGTTTAAGATTGCTAATGGTATAGCAAAGCTTATTTACATCCTCATCAGAAAGAGCAGCTGTAAGCGAGATACGTAATCTTGCCTGCCCCTTAGGTACAGTAGGGTGACGGATTGGCATTGCATAAAAGCCTTGAGCCTTAAAATACTCATGAGCCTTAAGAGCCAACTCATTAGTACCTAAAATAATAGGAATAATATGGGTGTTTGAGTTCCCACAATACTCACCAGCTGTCTTACGCACTAAAGCAGATATTTTCTTAAGCCTCTCACGCCTATCTTCTTCTTTGGCCATGAGACGTACCATAAATCCAATATTACAGAAGGCTGCAGGAGAGATGGCTGTGGAAAAAATTAAGGAACGAACCTTGTTGATAAAATAAGAACGCACTACCTCTGAGCATAGAATAAAGGCTCCCTCTGATCCTAAGGCCTTACCACAGGTGCAGAGAATAAAATCAATATCATCTATTACTCCCTCCTCATAGCAAAGACCTCGTCCTTCTTTTCCAAAGCAACCAAAAGAATGAGCCTCATCAACATATAAGGCAACCTTTGGATGACGCTTCTTTATCGCAACTAGCTCTTTTAACGGGGCTTTGTCACCATCCATTGAAAATACAGCCTCAGTTACGATCAGGATCTGACTGTACTCACCCTCATATTTTTCGATCAGAGCTTCTAAGGCCTCTATATCGTTATGCGGGAAACGTAAAGTCTTTCCTCTAGCAGAGGTCATACTGGTAATAACTGAGGCGTGGATTAATTTATCTGCAACGATTAAGGTGCCCTTAATCTCGCTTAAGGCTAAAATAACGCCAGAATTTGCTGCATAGCCTGAGTTGAAGAATAAGATCTGCTTTCTATCAAAAAGCCTCTTCACATAATCTGATGCAAGATCATATGATCCCCACTGCGCACCTGTTAAAAGAGGAGATCCTGAGGAGCTATAGGAAGGCAGATTATCCGCCACATATTTGCTAAAACCAGCAATCACCCTACAATCCTGACCAAGGCCTAAATAGTCATTTGATGAAAGATTTATATAAGAATCGCCATCTACAATAATTTTTTCCTCTTTCACCATCTTTGGAACAATGCAACGCAACATGCCTTGCTCCTCAAGCTTTTTAAGCTCAGGTGCCATCACTTCATCAAAAACCATCTTTATGCCTCTTATTTTTTGTAACCATACAATTATAAGGAGAACTACCTCTTTGCCAACTTTAAGTGAAGCTAAAATCCAAACCTCACTACACCTCTAGCCTCCAAGAATCAAACAACTCCACAATTTTTCACGCTCTCTAGCATCAAAAATACAGTTTTTTCAAGAGTGAGCCTTTTTTGAACTATAATGGTGAATTGTTATTGAATGGTATGTGTGCACAAGGCACACCAAACAGATTTCATGCTTAATTAATAAAGCTGTATTAAGGTTGACATGAGCAATTTAGAAGAGATCCGTGCACTAGAGCCCAAAGCCGTGTTCGGTCATTTTGCAGACATTCTTTCTATTCCTCACCCAAGCTTCCACGAGGAAAAGGTAGCCGAGTATTTATTAAGCTTTGCCAAGACCAAGGGCTTTGATGCCCATAAGGATAATGTTGGCAATGTTATTATGCAGGTTCCAGCAACCTCTGGCAAAGAAAACTCTCCCCGCGTTATTCTGCAAGCCCACATGGATATGGTGCCAGTTGCCGCAGCTGGAGTTGAACACGATTTTTTAACTAAGCCTATTGATGCCTATATTGATAATGGTTGGATCAAGGCCCGTGGTACTACCTTAGGTGCCGATGATGGCTTAGGTGAGAGCGTGATCCTTGCCTTAATTGGGGATGCATCTATTGCTCATGGCCCGATCACTGCGATCTTCACAGTTGAGGAAGAGGTCACCATGAAGGGCGCTAATGGCTTAGATCCTAAAGAGCTTCAAGGTGACTATCTAATTAACCTCGACTCTGAGGAGGATGGTACCCTCTGCGTAAGCTGTGCAGGCTCTTGTGACATCAACTTTAGCTATGGTGTTGAGAGAGTTGCCGCTGAGGATACCTGTGCTCTAGATATTACTCTTAAAGATTGCACCGGTGGTCACAGTGGTGCCGATATCCACAAGGGACACTGCAATAGCGTGATCGTGCTTTGCCGTATCCTCGCAACTCTTGAGGAGCAATTTGAGCTCTTTGTTGAGGATCTACATGCTGGCTTTGTAAGAAATGCTGTCCCCTCTGCCGCAAGCTGCCGTGTACGCGTTCCTTTTGAAAGCGAGCAGGACTTTATCGAAGCCTTCAATACCTTAGCTCAAAAATATCAGGCACTCTATAAAAACACCGATCCTAATGCTAAGTTTGAAATCAAGCCTGTTGAAGGCCAAGGCTTAGTACTATCACTTGAGGATTCAGAGATCCTTTTACGCTTTATTTCAACTCTGCCCAATGGAGTCTTCCGTCTATGGTCTGAGGATATGACTATCCCTGAGACTTCATCTAATCTAGGCCTAGTAAGATCCTATGAGGATAGAATTGAGATCTGCGCTATGCCCCGCTCCTTAAAAGAGGACGGACTTGATGAAATCATTGCTGCCCTAACCTCAGCAGGTGAGCTTGCAGGCTGTGAGATTTCTGCCGAGCATCGCCACCCCTGCTGGTCATCACCTGCATCTAATGCCTTAATTGATGAGCTTCAAAAGAGCTATCAAAAGGTTACCGGCAAGAGCTTTACCGTACTTGCAATGCACGCAGGTCTTGAATGTGCTCAATTTTGTAAGGCCGCACCTCATTTGCAGTTAGTATCCCTAGGTTCTACCTTGCTTGCCCCACACTCTCCTGATGAGCGTTGCCTGATCAAGGGCGTAGGCGAGCTTTACGATACCCTTAAATTAACCTTAAGCTCCTTGTAGGAGGAAGCATGAGACAGAACACTAGCTCACCTAGAGCCTCCCTTCCCTTCCAGTGCTTCCACACCTGTGCAGCACCGGTGCTTGATTTCTCATCAGCAGTACTTTTCGTACGCGGAGCAAATCATAAGAGACTACGCATTGAGCTTGTGACCTTCCCACAGCACGAGCCTGTTGCAACCTTGATGGAATACACTGGCTCTAGCTCTGGTATTCATCGTTACGTATCCCACATCTCAATTGACAGTGGTACTAATTTCCAACGCTACTGCTTTAAGATTGCACTGCTTACTCCTCCTGTTGAAGGAGAGGAGCAACAAGCTCAGGACGTCGTTTGGTACTCATCCTTGGGTATGTCACGTGAACGCCCCTTGCTTCAACACTGCTTTGCCTATGAGCTCTTTAATACACATCCGCAGTGGGCTCCAGATCTAGTGTGCTATGAGATCCTCCCAGATCGCTTTGCCTCATCCAAGGGCCACTTCACTGTCGATGGTACTGAGGTATCAGCAGAGCAGCCGCTTCGTCGTCGTGATTTTGAATACACCAATTTGCAAGAGGTGCACTGTGGAGGCGATCTTGATGGCATAGTTGATATGCTGCCATATATAAGATCACTAGGCTGTGATGGTCTGTCTCTAACTTCAGTTTTTACCGCTCACTCCTTTAAGAAAGAGGATACCCAAGATTACGATACCGTTGATCCTCATTTAGGAGGCAACGGTGCCCTCAAGCGCCTACGTGCTTTAACCTTAGGCTATGAGATCAAGCTACTTATGCATGGCTCCTTTGCCAATACCGGTGATAAGCACCCTTGGTTTGATCGTCAGGAGCGTACTGGTAAGGGCGCATTACACCATGTTGACTCCCCCTTCCGTGAGTTCTATACCTTTAAATCAGATGGCGATGCCTGTTATTGTGTGAATAACCCACGCTTCCCTAAGCTTGATTACTCAAGCCGTGAGGTACGCCATGCAATGGCTGAGGGACAAAACTCCTTTACCCGCAAATGGCTACGCGCCCCATATGGCTTAGATGGTTGGATCATCGATAATGCCGCCCGTATTGGCGATAACGGCAATGCTAAGAATAACCTCAAGCGTGTAGCTCAGATCTGTACTGCAGCTCGCGAAACTCACATTGACTGCCTCATGATCGGTAACTACCGTGCTGATGCCCGCTATGCGCTCTCATCAAATGGCAATGTTGATGGCTCAATTAACTACAATGGCTTCTTAAATCCTATTCGCGCCTTCTTTGGTGGTGTTAATCTGCAGGGCGAGAGTGTTCCTTATACCGGCGAGGACGTTCGTCGTGCCAACGAGGAATATTCAGTAGGTGTTTCTCAGCAGGCAAAGCTCTGCTTAATAAATGAGCTTGATAATGCTGAGCTCCCACGCTTCTATACTTTAATCGGTAAAGATAAGAGCCTATATTTAGCAGCCTTTGCTACTTTATTTGCATGGCGCGGTATTCCTTGCATCTATCAAGGCGATGAATTAGGTGATGTGATTGCCTCAGGTCAAATAGGACCTGATTCCATGATCCCCTTTAAGATCATGGCCGATCACCATGCATCTCCCTACTCTGCTGAATGCCAAAGCACTATTGCAGAGCTCGCCGCACTTCGTCGCTCTAACAAGGCCCTATCTCATGGTACTCAGGTATTCGTCTGTGCAGGCGGTGCTTATTTTGGCTTTATCCGCCTCTTTGGTCACCGTTTCTCATTAGTACTCGTGAACGTCTCTCATCAGCAGGTAAAAATTCAACAGGGCTCTATGCTATTCCCTTTATTAGCAGCCCTTTATCTTCCAGATGATTGTAAGGCTGACAATACTGAGGATAGTGGTGAAAACCTCTTGATCCCTCTCTCTGGTCGCAATATACGTCGTACCGATCATGGCGAAGGCATGGATACTCTCTATGATATGCTAGGTCGTGAAAGCCTTGAGGTTCGTTGCTATGGTGCTACCAAGACCTCTGAAGAGCACTCCCAGAAATTTATCAAGGAATTGTGCTCAGGTCGCGTGATCACCGTACCTTCTCGTACTACTGTCATCGTATCTAACGTACAGAAGAAAGACTTTTCAGAATAAGTCTTAGCTCTCTTGCAATCCATTTGGGCGTAGGCAATTGGCTACGCCCAATTTCAAATTCGCCAAGCATTGCTATGCTAAAAGAACTCAATATCAAAGGCTATCGCAAGTTACGAGATATTACCTTTGCTAATTTCAATCGCATCAATGTCATCACCGGCAGTAATAATATCGGTAAAAGCAGTGTACTTAAAGCTGTCTTTGCGTGGAGCTGCGGACTAAGAGTCGCTCCCATAATTTTAAAGTCTATTGCTCAGCCTCAAGATTTTGATCCAAGCTGCCCAGAATGGCTACTTGAGGTCATATGTAGTTCTTTCAATGATAGATTAAACATCCCATTAACCATGAGTTTAGCTGGTATCGATGATGATCCTACACAAAGCAGAACCTTTGTCCACCGCATCACACCATCAGATCTAAGCATAACAAGATTTTTAAATGCTCCCATTTATCAACCTTGTCACACCTCGAACATAAGTGCCTTATCAGCAAACTTTATTTCACACTCTTTAAATGAAATCCCTATTTGCTCATGGCATTGCCGAGATGATTTAGGAAATGAGAGAAAGTTTAATATCACCTCCAATCCTACCTTTGATCAGGTAAGACCTCATATTGAAGCGCTTTATATAGACTCAACAGAAACCTTAAGCTCCAAGCTTAATGCCAGCCTCCTCAATCGCCTTAAGATAGATGGTGTGCTTGAGGAATTTACTGCGCATCTTCAAAGTGAATTTAAAGACATCCAAAGCCTTGACATCATCAATTACGAGCAATTTGCAGGTCCCGTAAGTGTGTATCTTAACGACGGTACAAGGCATCCCCTCTATACACTTGGAAGCGGAGTGCAACGCTTTTTTAATTTGCTAGGAGCGAGCATGACAAGCTACAACAGGATCCTTTGTATTGAGGAGCCTGAGCAAGGATTAAATAGCGTTGTGCAGGAAAAATTATGTTCACTCATAATTACGTACGCCTGCAAAAACAAAAATCAGATCTTCCTAGCTACCAAATCTCAAGAATTTATCGACAATATGCTAATTGCCGCGCAAAAAATTGATCACGGTTTAGAGAGCATGTCCTATTATTCTTTATCCGAAAAAGGTAAAGAGATAAGTGCTCGATATCTAAGTGGAAATCAAGCCTATCATGAAAGAGAAGCTCTTAACAAAGATCAGCGTAGCTAGAGGAGAATTTGCTAAATTTTGGACGTAAAAAAGCCGCTTCGCTTAGGAAACGGCTTTTATGAAATCAGATCTTAATTAAGCCTTAAGAGCAGCCTTTGCCTGCTCAACGATAGCCTGGAAAGCGGCCTTATCGTTGATAGCTAAATCAGAAAGAACCTTACGGTCGATCTCGATGTTAGCCTTGTGCAAGCCGTTGATGAGCTGGCTGTAGGACATATCATACTGATGTGCACCAGCATTGATACGAACGATCCAGAGCTCACGGAACTGACGCTTCTTCTGACGACGGTCACGATATGCGTACTGACCAGCTTTGGTTACAGCCTGAACTGCAACACGGTAAGTACGTGAACGAGCACCGTAGTAACCCTTAGCAGCCTTGAGAACCTTCTTATGACGGGCATGGGCGATAACGCCGCGCTTTACTCTTGCCATTTGTCAATTCCTCCCAAATTAAGCGTAAGGCAACTGACGCATAATAGCGCGCAAGTTGCAGTTCTTCACATAGACCATCTTGCCCAAAGCACGCTTGCGCTTGCTGGTCTTCTTGGTGAGGATGTGACGTAGGTTCTGGTGACGGCACTTGTAGTGACCGCTACCGGTTTTCTTGAAGCGCTTAGCAACGCCTCTATCGGTCTTCATTTTGACCTTGACTTTCTTAGCCATTTTTTACTCCGCATTAAGCGATTACCAAAATAGGAGCCTTAGACTAACGTCTTCGGACTTGTAACCCTATTACTGTTTCTTTTTAGGGGCAAGCACCATTGAAGCCTGTCTACCTTCCATCTTGGAGGAGGACTCGACCTGAGCAATGCCTGCAACGTTGCAGAGATCATTCTCTACACGTTTAAGGACATCAAAACCTATGGACTGGTGCGCCATCTCGCGACCGCGGAAACGCAGAGTCACCTTAGCTTTGTTGCCTTCTTCGAGGAAGCGGGTCAGGTTGCGTAGTTTAACCTGATAATCCCCTTCGTCTGTGCCAGGACGGAATTTAATTTCCTTAACCTGCACAACCTTTTGCTTCTTCTTCTTTTGATCCTTTTGCTTCTCGTAGAGGAACTTGCCGTACTCGATAAGCTTGCACACGGGAGGGACTGCATTGGGGCTGATTTCAACCAAATCAACACCAGCATCCTTGGCCATACGCAGGGCATCCTGTGTAGCCATTACGCCCAGAACCTGATTATCCTGATCCAGAAGACGAACTTCGCGGCTTCTGATGTCATTGTTTATCCGGTTTTTCTGAAAAGTCCTACCGGTCTTCTTATTGTTGTTAATAGCAATTACTCCTAAATCACAGGGCTCCCACAGTTAAATAAAAGCCCTGCTTTTTGCTGATCAAAATCAGAAAAAACTATTATTTCTGATCCTTTGCCTTACGCTCTTCTTCAATCTTGAGATCGGCATCAGGCATAGACTTGCGCGCTATGATATCCTCATTGATGAGTTTAATCAAGTCTTCAATCTTCATTTGTCCAAGATCTGCACCCTTTCTGGTACGAACAGCAACGACACCGTTCTCAGCTTCCTTAGCGCCACATACCACCATGTAAGGGATGTGCATTAAAGTAGCCTCACGGATCTTAAAGCCGATCTTGTCATTTCTAAGATCAGAGCGTACGCGTAGCATAGCCTCATCAAGCTTGTCGGCAACCTGCTTAGCATAGTCAGCCTGAGCATCGGTAATGCTCATGACTATGGCCTGAACAGGAGACAACCAAGTCGGGAAGGCACCTGCATATTCTTCAGTCAAAATACCGATGAAACGCTCTAAGGAGCCAAGCATAGCACGATGGATCATTACCGGTACATGCTCTTGGTTATCCTCACCGATGAAGTGAGCACCTAGGCGTCCTGGCAATGAGAAGTCAAGCTGTACAGTACCACACTGCCAAGCACGATCTAAGGAGTCATGGAGGGTAAACTCAATCTTAGGACCATAGAATGCACCTTCACCAGGCTGCAATTCAAACTCAAGATTGTTTAGCTCCAAAGCCTTCTTCAAATCTTCCTCAGCCTTATCCCAAATAGCATCTGAGCCGATGCGCTTCTCAGGACGGGTTGAAAGCTTGATATCAACATTGTGGAAATTGAAGACATCGTATACTTCATAGAGCATCTTGATGCAGTCAGACACTACATCCATGATCTGATTTTCAGTACAGAAGATGTGGGCATCATCCTGCTCAAAGCCACGTACACGCAAGAGACCATGTAAAGATCCTGAAGGCTCATTGCGGTGATCCTTACCAAACTCTGCCATGCGAATAGGCAGATCACGATATGAGCGGGTACGGGAGTTGAAGATCTGAATTGCGCCAGGGCAGTTCATAGGCTTAATGGCGTACTGACGATTTTCAGATTCAGTGGTGAACATGTTCTCAGCATACTTATCCCAGTGACCTGAGCGCTCCCACAATACTCTATCCATGATCTGAGGAGTGTTGACCTCAATATAGTGGAACTTGTGGAGCATGGTACGCATGAAGTTTTCCACAACACGATAGATGGTCCAGCCATCGTTGTGCCAGAATACTAAGCCAGGAGCTTCTTGCTGGAAGTGGAAGAGATCAAGCTGCTTGCCTAATACACGGTGATCGCGCTTAGCAGCTTCCTCACGGCGATGCAAATAATCCTTTAGCTCATCCTTAGTTGCAAAGGCACAGCCATAGATACGTTGTAGCATCTTGTTTTTGGAATTACCACGCCAGTAAGCGCCAGCAAAGTGGGTAAGCTTAAAGTTTTGGCAAAAGCCCATGTGCGGTACGTGAGGGCCACGGCACATATCGATGTATTCATTGTGATGATAAATACCAATGCCAGTTGCATCACGAGGCACATTCTCATCTAGAATGGTGAGCTTATATGGCTCATTGCGCTCTTCAAAAACCTTGTGCGCCTCATCCCAAGTGCAGTGATCCTTAATTACCTGATAATCAGTCTTGGCAAGCTCATGCATGCGCTTATCCAAGGCTTCCAAATCCTCAGCGGTGAACTTGTGATCAGTATCGACATCATAGTAGAAGCCATTGTCGATCACAGGACCAATTGCCATCTTAGTATCAGGCCAAAGCTGCTTTAAGGCATGACCTAAAAGATGAGCACAGGAATGACGGATAATATCGATGCCTTCCTTATCCTTAGGGGTAATGATAGTTACCTTAGCATCATGATCAACCAACTCACAGGCATCATGCTCTACACCATCAATTTTACCGGCTACACAATTACGTGCAAGGCCAGGGCCAATTGACTGAGCAACTTCAAGAATGGATACGGGGCGGTCGAATTCCTTCACATCGCCGTTAGGAAGAGTAATTTTTAGCATATATTAAAAATCCCGATGCATACTGCGCATCTAAGATCCTCTGTAGTAAAAAAGATTAGATTTTCATCCTCCACAGCTAAACCTTCGATAACAAAATAGGTCCTTGTGTAGCGGCTTGAAACAGTGCTGATTATACACTCTGGAGGCAAAATGGTTGATTTTTATGCAGGATTTGCCGATGTTTTTTTATCAGAAAATAATTGCATAAAAATTTTCTTGCGAAAAAAACTTTTACTGCTATAATGTGCTCCGTTGTTTACGCGCCTTTAGCTCAGCTTGGTTAGAGCATCACCTTGACATGGTGGGGGTCGGTGGTTCGAGTCCACTAAGGCGCACCACTTAGTGAGCAACAAAATTTTTTTAAATGCGCCTTTAGCTCAGCTTGGTTAGAGCATCACCTTGACATGGTGGGGGTCGGTGGTTCGAGTCCACTAAGGCGCACCATCTAGAAAGACGCTAATGCGTCTTTTTCTGTTTTTGTCCCTCTTAAAAAGAGGTTTTAGCAATCCTAGTTCCCACAAAAACCACCGCTCCATATTTTAGGTTGGGGAAATTTTCAAATTGTGCAGATTGAGCATAACGTTTAGCCTGATCCATAGCCGTCTGAAACTTACGCTCTATCGCACTTTGGGTACCATCAGCAAGGCTTAAGTACTTAAACTCTATAAGCCAGATCTTTCTATCAGGTAAATCCGACTTTTCCTCAATTAAGAGATCGTAATAGCCATTTGCTAAGGCCTCAGCATCAGATGTTGCCTTAAAGTCAGTTGAACACAGGCAATAGCTTTGCGTAACCGCCTGCACCACCATCTCATTAAATTTTGACAAGGCATGAGTACTGGTATGACGGGTCATCATTTCAGATACATAATCTAAATACACTCTCACATTGCCCTTATGCATGGCTGTATATGCATTTTTAAGTCCGGTAGTGAGTGATAGTGGCAGATCTGAATCCTCTGAAAAAGATCTGAAATAAACCTTAAAAAACTGCTCTCTTACCGCTTTATTGGGACAGCACAGATCTAAATCCCCCTTAATAGACCAAGTAAGATAGCCCATGTAAACCAAAACTGATAAAAGCTCATTGCGTCTTAAGCGCTTGATCTTATTCATATTAAGATTTAAGGGTAAGGCATCCATATGAATATTCTGATCAGTAAGGGCAGCAAGGCAAAGCTCAGTCTTAAATTGCTCGTCAGCGCATAATTTCATGAAGCCTTCAACTCTTGAGATATCGTAATTAGCATTGACATCAAAAAGCTGTTGTGGCTCTTTATTAAAAGACACGATATGCTGTAGATAGTTTATGCACATGGAGGGGTTAAAGACGGTTATTTCACTATCTCTGCAAAATCGGTAACCGTTAAAATAATCCTTCATCCGCATCAAAATCTCATCGGCGCTGTACCCATATTTATCCACATCCACAGTTTTATTTATCAGATCTAGAAGCTCTAGTGAGGTAAAACCAAACATGTGGGAAAACTGGGGGTTGTCGTAGATATTGTCGACATTATTAAAGCCTGAGGAAATTGAATCTAAAGATACCGCAGTTACTCCCGTGATAAAGACTTTTGCGACAACAGTTTCTGTCTGACGTTTAATGGCTGCATAAAAATTTTTCAAAAATCCATTATCTGATGTCATTTGTCTAAATGAGGCTTCATCTGCAGAAAGCACTTCATTGGTAAATTGATCATACTCATCGATGATAATGTAAAGATTGCGGCCACCCTCCTCTACTAAATTGCAAAAGCTGTTAAAGAGTGTCGCCGGCAGATTAGGCTCGTTTTTCAAACAGTTTGGATCAATGCCTTCAATAGGATAGGCCCTAAGAAAGGAGGCAAAGCCATCCTTAATGCTCCTTGAAAAGGAATCGATTAAGGACTCTCCTGTGTCTAACCCGGAAAAATCAAAATTTAGGATCCTAAATTTACCCTGCAAAGAGGTTTTATGCTCATATATATAGGTGTCGGAAAAAAGCTTATCAAATTTGTCTGCTTTGTTAAGATCGTAATAATCTGCAAGCATAGTCGTAAATAAGCTTTTGCCAAAGCGACGCGGACGCACGATAAAGGGACAATCTAAATCCTCATTTTCAAGGCGTTCAATAAACATAGTCTTATCAACATAAGCATAGTGTTCCTCTCGAATAAGACTATACAAAACCTTGTTGCGCGGTAATTTTAATAATTTACTCATAGTCTCTTTTGTATCCTGATCTTAAGGAAAACGACGATATGCTCTATGCTTAGCTACACATCCTAATTCTACCAGTTATAGGATCCATCTCCACGTTATACCCGCGTCATTTCATTTCCCACATCATTCCACATGATTTCCAAGAAAAAATGGCTTAGGCGGGGGAAAGGCTTATTTTTGCGATCGAGTACCCCATTTTTTAGTGCTCAAGATCACATTTTTGGGGTAGTCCTGCCTAAATACATACCCCAAAATCCCCAAGCTACTATCTCTTTATACCAACCTAGTTACATGCCTAGTTAAATTTGTCCAAAATTCAAATTAGTGCAACAATATGTAGATAGACAAGAACCAAGAACAATGTTTACGAAACTCTTACTTTCATGTCATTTTTACTAAATCTTAAGCTAGCCATTTCCTGTATTCTCCACCAGCGCTCAGGTCGCTTTGCAGGCTTCATCTCTGCCCTATCGGTAATAGGTATTGCTATAGGAGTTGCAGCGCTTATCACTGTTTCCTCAGTCATGCAGTCCCTACAAGGACGCCTTAAGGAGGCAGTATTAAGCAGTACTCCCCATCTTACCGTGGCCGTAAGCCCACAAAAAATTGATAGCATGTTAAAGCTCCCCCATGTAGTAGCTGCGGCCCCCTTTATTTGCCATCAAGCTATATTACGCTCTGGGGATAATGTAGCTCTAGTTGATGTACAGGGTATCTCCCCTGAAGGCTTTATCGCAAATAACGATGCAGACTTTACGCATTTTTTAGGCGCAAGCTTTCCTACTGCAGGAAGCTATGACTTAATCGCCGATGCCGCAGTTTTCAATCGTTTTAAGCTTGGGATGGAGCAAAAGATCAAGCTTATCAGCACCATCAATGCCCGCTACACTCCCGCAGGTTTAACCCCTATCTCCAGAAATTTCACCTTAGTTGACTACCAACCGTCCTTGCGGGATAAGCAAATATTAAATGCGGTGGGAAATCTTGAGGATGTAAGACGTCTTTTTAGAGTAAGCACTGAGGATATTCAAGTAAGGCTATGGCTTGATGATCCTATGAATATAGATACAACAGAGCAGGAGCTTAAAGAATTGAGCTTAAGCTTTGATGATTGGAGATCACAGCAAGGAGAATTCTTCCGCTCGGTGGCTATGGAAAAGCTGTCGATGACGGTGATGCTGTTTTTAATCGTGATCGTGGCAGCCTTTAATATTCTCTCAGCCCTTTCCATGACCGTAAGTGCCAGAATTCATGATATCGCCGTGCTTAAAACCTTAGGCATGAGCTCTGGTAGGATCATGAGAATATTCTTAACCCAAGGCATGCTCCTAGGCGGAGGAGGTGCGGTGATCGGTATTATATTAGGTACCGTACTTGCCCTAAATTCCAACTTTATCCTCGCGCTTTTAGGAGTTCCTGCAGGCAATAATCTTCCTATTAATCTATCCATATCCTGGATATTAACAATTGCCATCTGCGCTATCCTACTCTCTCTTTTATGTACCCTATATCCTGCATATAAGGCAGCCTCTGCAGATCCTGCATCAAATCTTAGTCAGGTTTAAAAATGAGTGAAATTATTTTAAAAGCCAACCATATTATTCGTACCTACACTGAAGGCAAAATTGCAACTCCAGTGCTCAAGGATGCCTGCTTAGAAATTAGCGCTGGTGCTATGACTGCGATCATTGGCAGATCGGGATCAGGCAAAAGTACCCTACTACATATCTTAGGAACTCTTGATACCCCAGACTCTGGTGAGCTTATCTTTAAGGGCCAGGATCTCTTAAAGCTAAAGGAGGCAGAAAAAGCTTTATTCCGTGCCAAAAATCTTGGCTTTGTCTATCAATTCCATCACCTATTAGCTGATTTTAACGCGCTTGAAAACGTCATGATGCCTTTATTAATAGGAGGCATGGGTAAGAAAGAGGCAAAAAAAAGAGCAGAGGAATATTTAGATAAGGTAGGACTTTTAGCAAATAAAAAATCCCTCCCCTCCGAGATGTCAGGTGGTGAAAGACAACGCGCCGCTATTGCCAGAGCCCTCTGTACACATCCTGATCTCGTGCTTGCAGATGAGCCTACAGGCAATCTAGATGCCACTAATGCTTATGCTGTCTTTAAGCTCTTTAAGGAGCTAGTAAAAAGCCAGGGTACGGCCGTGGTTATGGTTACCCATGACAATAGCCTTGCCCAAAGCTGTGATGAGATCTTTACCATAAGTGATGGATATGTTCGCCATGATTGATTCATTAACCACCTCTCTTGCTTGGCGCTTTATGCGCTCTCGTCGTGGTGGCACGCTGGCACATTTCATGTCAATTGCCTCAACTGTGGGCATCGCAATTGGTGTAGCAGCACTAATAATTGGCCTCTCTGCTATGAATGGCTTTGAGCGTGAGCTTCATGAAAGAGTATTATCCTTAGTCCCCTCTGTAACTGTTACCTCTGATGGTGATGGCTTTTATGAATTAAATCATGATCTAGCCATAATTGATGAAATAGCAGGCATTGATGAGGTCGATCCTGGATTGATGATTAATATTGTATTGAAAACAGGAAACGCCTTTGCACCAACTCAGCTTATTGGAGTACAACCACAAGGTCAGCTTGATACTAATCTTGAGCGCTTTAGCGACAGCAAGCTTAAAAGAGCCTCCACCGATGAGACTCCCAAAATAATTATTGGAGCAGGCATTGCTAAAAAATTGAAGCTTAATATTGGCTCTAAGATAACTATTGTAACTGGCGATAACATCGAAAACGCTGAGGGCAATGAGGTTGAGATTTCAGGCTTTTTTAAGGCCGGTGGTCAGATGGATAATCTCTTGAGCTTTATGGATCTTAGTGATGCCATCAAGTTAACAGGCCGCAATGCGCCCAATGTGCTTATGATTAGAACCAGAGATTTAATGCAGGCTCCTCAGATCTCCCATGAAATTGCCGGCAAGCTCCCTGAGCGCGCTCAGGCAAGCTCTTGGCTCTCCACTCAAGGCAAGCTCTATAACGACATCCAAATGGTACGAGGCATCATGTATTTGGCGATGATACTCGTAATGGCTGTTGCCTGCTTTAATATCATCTCCAATTTAGTAATGTCAGTTGCAGAAAAGAGCCGTGAGATCGCGGTTTTAAAAACTCTGGGGGCGAGCAATTCCAAAATTATTCGCATATTTACCCTCTCAGGACTGTTATCAGGCATGCGTGGGGCCTTAATAGGATCAGTATTTGGCATTGTAATTTCCCTATTCTTAACTCCCATCATGCGCAGTATTGAGAGCTTATTTAACTTTAAGTTCCTAAATCCTGATGTATATTTCATCGATTTTATTCCCTCAAAGCTTGATATTACTGATGTCTTGTTGGTTGTAGTAACCGCCTTGATCATGAGTGCCCTTTCATCTTTGTATCCTGCATGGAAGGCCTCAAGAATTGAACCTGCTAAGGAGCTTAGCCTCTAATGCTAAATATTAGGAGTCAAATATGAGTACAGCCTTATTGATATACGCTAACGGCAGTGAGGATATTGAAATCACCGCCTCTGCTGATGTTTTATCCCGTGGTGGCGTGAAGGTTATAAAATGCGCCTTAGATAATAGCAAGGAAGTAACTCTTGCTCACGGCACTCGCGTACTTTGCGATGCCGTCCTTCAAGATATCAACGAGCAATACGATGTTATCTTGATCCCAGGTGGTCTTAATGGCTCACTTGCCTGTCAGAAAAATGAGCGTCTTATCTCCATGCTCAAGGAGCAAAAAAAGGCAGGGCGCATCATTGCTGCTATCTGCGCAGCTCCAGGCTTTGTCCTTGCTCATAACGGTATTTTGGATAATGAAGCGGCCACAGGCTATCCAGGCTGTGATGAGGAAATTAAAAACTGCACTCACGCAGGAGTTCAAGTATCAAAGGATGGCAAATTTGTAACTGCTAAGGGCCCTGCCTTTTCCATGCAATTTGGCCTGGCAGTGCTTAAGCAGTTAGAGGGGGAAAAAGTTGCCAATGAGGTAGCAGCCGGAATGCTATTCTAGTACTTTTCCCACCTAATCCCCACCAAATGCAAAGGCTGTGGGGATTTTTTTTAAATGGCTTAGATTATTTGCTCGGACGCCATACCTTAACGTTGTGGTGCCCAAGCTCCTTAAGCTGGCGGGCCTGCATAGTGCTCATGACGCCCTGATCGCAGAACAAGCAATAGGTCTTGGTATTATCAAGAGTAGCAAAGTCCTTAGCGGTGCGATAAAAGGGCATTGCTATTACTTCATGAGAGCCAGCATCAACTGGAGCCTTTTGCGCATCATCGGGAGCGCGTACATCTAATACGATATCGTTTAGCCCAAGCTCAGATACGGTCTCAACCTCAGTTTGCAGACGGTTGACATCCTCAGGAATATCATGGATATCGATGCATTTTGCCGCATGAGTTGCATGATCAATGAGTATCTCCATATCCATCTTTGCCTCCTCCTCTTCAACAAAGGAGCGCTTAGGACAGACATTAGGATGATCAGAGATCACACCACAAAACTCAGGCATGGTTTCAGCAAAGCCTATAGTGCCGATTTCTCTTGATTCATCGATGATCTCCTGCTTATCCATAGTCACGCAGGGACGGATGATCAAGGTATCGGTAACTCTATCGATGTGATTTAAGTTAGTTAGGGTTTGGGAGGATACTTGCGCAAGAGACTCTCCTGTTACCAAAGCCTCAGCATGGTAGCGACGGCAGATCTGCTCACCAACACGCATCATCATGCGCTTTAAGATAACTCCCCTTACACCATGGTGGGTACGCTCAAGAATTTGCCCAACTATCTCCTCAAAGGGAATGGTGACAAAGCGAACCTTATGGGATGAGGCATATCTATCCCAGATAAAATAGGCCTCTTGCTTAACCCCAAGCTCATGGGCCGTACCACCCATGTTGAAAAAGAGGTAATTTACCCTACAGCCACGGCGTATAACTCTATGGGAGGAAACACCTGAATCAAAGCCACCTGAAATTAGCGAGAATACATCACCTTGAGATCCTACGGGGAAACCGCCCATACCAAGCTTGCGATCACCAGTTACATAGGCAAGATTGTTTTCAATCTCAATATGAATGGTTACATCAGGATTGTCTAGGTTTACTAAGGATCCAGAGGCAGCCTTAAACTTTCCACCAACGATGCGCTCTGCCTGCTGCGAGGTAAATTCATGATTACCACGACGTCTTACGCGCACAGCAAAGGTATGTCCCTGCACTCGCGGAAGGTTGTCATCCTTAATCTTTTCAAAGAGATCATCTAAGTTTTCAAAGGTATATTCCTTAACCTCAAGGAAGGAATGAACACCTGGAAGTCTTGAAAGCTCACGTTCGGCGGCAACTCTAAGCTCTGGAGTTTCCTCACCAAAATCGGCAATCACCTTATCCCACTGTGCAAAACCATTGACCTTGATCCCATGATGGGCACAGGTATTAACGAGGTTTTGACGCACAAGTTTAGTGAGGCGATTTCTAACGGGACGACTTTTAATCGAGATTTCAGGAAATAAGCGCAGTATGAATTTCATGATGTGGGTTCCTAACAAAAAACATCGGCCCGAGGAACACGAGCCGATTAAATTTAGCTACCGTAGAGTACGGCTTGATTATTCGTGATGATGGCAGCAGTGATGCTCTTTATGATCATCGTTATGATCGTGGCAGTGGCACTCATGATCCTCATCATGATCATGATGGTGACAGCAATGATGCTCATGCTCGTCCTCGTCATCGTGATCGTCATGATCGTGGTGATGGCAGCAGCAATGATGCTCACCATCCTCATCGTGATGGTGATGATGACAGCAGTGATGCTCCTCAGAGGGGCAAGTACCATTAGGATGAGCATGACCATGCTCCTTTTCCTCGGTAGTAGCCTCACGTACATCCTCAACTACAACCATGAAGTTAAGAGTTTTACCTGCTAAGGGATGGTTGCCATCTACAACAACGGTATCGTCCTTAATTTCCTTGATAACCACTGCAACCGGGCCATTGTTGGAATCAGCCTCAAAGACGTTACCCACAGCAATGGGGAAATCGCCGAACATACGACGGTCAACTTCCTGAAGCATGGTCTTGTCATACTCACCATAGGACTCTGCAGGATTTAAGGTGATGGTAAATTCATCGCCCTTTTCGTGACCATCTAAGGCCTTCTCAAGGCCGGGTACTAAAAAGTGATAGCCAATAAGAGCAGCTACTGGCTCATTTGGCTGGGTACGACCTACAACTTTTCCCTCCTCATCAGTTACAATGAAGGAAACGGTTGCGACGGTATTACGTGAAATCTTCATAGGGATCTCCAAAAATAAAATCTTTTGCCAACTTTAGTTTATTTTAGGCATGCGGCACTTTCTTTGCTTTGGGCATCGAAGGCATGCAATACGCCGTTACTATTGGCCTCAAAGAAGGTGCACTGTGGATCGCTGTTATCCTTGGCCTTTAAGAAAATAGCAAATCCATCATCGGCAGCATTGGCACTTACATCATAATAAGTGGTGACGCTTTGAGGAAAATCAAAGACACAGCCCTCAAAGCCTTCATTTATACTACCGCAATCTCTGTAAAAAGCACTAGCCTCATTAAGAGTCTTTAAGGCAAGGAGGCGACGTGCATGGTTGCTATCTGCTATAGCATCAGCTGAGCTTTTCTCACTCTGTGCAACCACCTCAGCATCCTCGCTTTCATCGGCAACAACACCAGAGCAGCCTAATAAATTTAAAGAGGCATAGATCAGCATGCACATTGCAAAAATAGAGAGGCACGATACTCTAAAGATACATACCGAGCCATCATCATTGTGCATAGCATCAAAACGACGCATTATTCCTGCTCCTTAGCATTAGCGGCATTATTTAGTGGCATGGCATACATATGCTTAATGCGATCACGCAAATTCTCAGGATAAGATTGCAAGCGCTCATTAAACTTATTAGCACTTGCCTTATCCTCACACACCCTACCAGCGCTTACTAAGGCTGAAGGGAAGATTTCGTAATTTTTCCACACGAAATCGTCAATTAAAGCAGCAAGTTCCTCAGGAGTTGAGAAACCGTCCTCTAAGGGAGATCCTGCCTTAATTACAACTCTTCCTTTATAGGAGCTAATGCCACGAGTGATGGTCTCAATATCCTCAAACTCGTTTTTGTGATACTCACCATGATTACGCTCACGCTCATCTAATTCATGAGCCTTGGCTAAATCATTAGGATCATATTCATAGGAAATAGATACCGGTACTATGGATAAGGACTTCATATACTCGCCAAAGTCCTGCTTAAGCTTGCGTCCATAGAGAGAAATCATCTTAAGCACCGCATCCTCAGTGCGATCGTTACCATCCTTTGCTCGGCCCTCACGCTGAGCGATCCAGACGCTATTGCCTTCCTTGATGCTAAGACCAATGTATTCTGACAAATGAGTCAAGGCCTTAAGCTTTTCACGGGGGGAGGTCACTGAACGCTTGACGATAAAGCTCTTATTTAAGCGCATCAAGGAGGTTGCAGCCGGAATTTTTAAAAGATTATCACCAATGGCGATACGCACAGTATCCAAACCATTTGATACCAAGGCCATATCGATGAAAGCAGGATCTAGCGCAATATCACGGTGATTGGATATAAAAAGATAGCCCTTGCCTGAGGAAAGCTTTTCAAAGCCCTCATATCTCACCCCATCGGTGGTGGTGCTAATGACATGGTTCATGTATTTTTTAACCATATCCTGAAAATCAGCGATGGTATGAATAGTTGCTACCGTTTTTTTAAGATAACGACGCACAAAGGGGGCTAGTAAGAAGGACAGCGCACCTGAAAAGAAAGGATAACGGAATCTTAAGATACTGGAGATAACTGTTTTATCCTCACAGATCTTTAGGAGCTCGTTACGCACCTCATCATCCCTACAGGGTCTGATGTCATCAAAACTAGGATCGTTGGAAGTCATCACCTGATCATTGGGTGCGATTGCCATTTTTTATTCTCCTGCAAAAAAACAGGGCAATTTTACCAGAGAGCGACAGCTTTTTCTCATAAAAACGCATGAGAATGCCTACACATAGAAAAACACCCTCGGGCTACTTGCCTAAGGGTGTTGCTTAAACTTTAAAAGTCTAAATTAGTAGGACTGAATGCGAGGAGCTCTATAGTTATCAAAGTCGACAAAGAGCTCAGGCTCCTTCAAACGAAGCTCACGTAGCATCTTGCTAGTTACCAAGACCACACCGCCCTCTGAACGATAGAAGCGACGAGCATCAGCCTCAGGATTTTCACCTATCACCAAATTGCGCGGTAGCTCTACACCACGATCCAAAATAACCTTAGTTAAGCGGCAGCCACGATGGATGACGCAGAAAGGCAGGATCACAGATTCAGACACACAGCAGTTTGAATGCAGACGTACCTGAGTAAAGAGCACGGATTGGTTAATGGATGAGCCTGAAATAATACAGCCTGCTGAGCACTCAGAGTTACGTACTATAGTGGAGGTACCATTAATATCCTGAACATACTTTGCAGGTGGTTGCTGAACCTGATGAGTCCAGATAGGCCAGTTCTGATCGTATACATCGAGCTGAGGCTCAACGGATGCGATATCCATGTTAGCTTCCCAGTAAGCATCGATGGTACCAACATCACGCCAGTAGACGAGATCCTTGTTACCACGGTTTCTGATGCAGCTCTTAGAGAAGTCATGAGCATGAACCAAATGCTCATTAACCAAGGCAGGGATGATGTCCTTACCAAAGTCACGATGAGAATTAGGATCAGCAGCATCCTTATCTAGGCAATCATAGAGGAAATCAGCATCGAAGACATAAATGCCCATGGATGCAAGAGACATCTCAGGATTACCAGGCATTGATGCAGGATTTTCAGGCTTTTCAACGAACTCAGTAATGAGGTTCTCATCATTGATCTTCATTACGCCCAAAGCACTAGCCTGAGACTTAGGAACAGGAATACAGGCTACGGTTACCGGGGATCCCATGCGGATATGATCCATAACCAAAGCAGCATAATCCATCTTGTAGATATGATCGCCTGCCAAAATCAAGACATACTTAGGATTGTGATCACGAATAATATCAATATTCTGATAAACAGCATCCGCAGTACCTTGATACCAATGCTCCTCATCTACACGCTGCTGAGCTGGTAGCAAATCGATAAACTCATTGAACTGATTGCGTAGGAAGGACCAACCAGATTGCAAATGACGTAGTAAAGAGTGGGACTTATACTGAGTCACAACACCAATACGATTAATGCCTGAGTTTACGCAGTTGGACAGAGCGAAGTCGATAATGCGGTATTTACCGCCAAAGTACACACCGGGTTTGGCTCGATTGTCCGTCAGCATCTTTAAGCGGCTGCCGCGTCCTCCGGCCAGTACCAGGGCCATGGTTTGTTTGGCAACATCACGAGCGTTTTCCACAGTACACCTCTTCAATAATTACTTCAAATTTGAGTCGGATCGTTTCCTTTTTCATATCAAAATGATCTCTACGCTTAACCTTGCGTGAGCCGATCCTCCTGCTTGAGATTATTATCTACTTTTCAAATCATGTATAGCATGAACAATGATCACATTTTTCGTCTTTAACCCTGATAAACAAAGAAAAAATTTAAAAATTGAGAAGTGATACACATTTGTAAGCGTAATTTTACGTTGCGTATTGCTATATACCTGCAGAGAATAATTTTTTAAAGGTTTACAAAAGAATATTCGTTAAGAGTTTAGTTAAAAGCAAGGCTAGTAGCTAATTTAGCCAAGAGCCTAATGCAACTGTTAGAATAGAAGCACAGATAAGGTTATAGGAAGTAATATAACCTTCAAACACAGCAAAAAAGGAAGATATATGACTATTGGCATAATCGGCGCCATGGAACCTGAGGTTGCAGATCTCATCGAGGCCTTAGATGATCACAAGGTAATTAAGACTCATCTTGCTGAGATCCACACCGGCTTAATTAAAGATAAGGAAGTAGCCGTAGTCCAATCAGGGATTGGCAAATGCTCCGCAGCTGCTGTTGCCGCCGTACTAATTGAGCTTTGCAAGCCATCAGCTATTATCAACACCGGCTGTGCTGGTGCCATCTCACTTGAGCTTAAGATTGGTGATCTAGTGCTATCCTCAAAATCAGCCTACCATGATGCTGATCTAACTTGCTTTGGCTATAAAAAGGGCCAGATGGCAGGACATGAGCAATTTTTTAACGCCGATCCTATGTTGATGGCAAAGGCCGATATTGCAGCTAGCAACCTGCCTGAGCTTAAGGATAAGGTTAGAACCGGTCTTATAGTTTCAGGAGATCAATTCATCAACACCATCGAGGCAAAAAATGAGATTAGAGAGCTTTATCCAGAGGCTATGGTCTGCGAAATGGAAGGTGCGGCCATTGCTCAGATCTGTGTTGATAGCAATATTCCCTACCTTATTATCCGTGCAGTATCTGATGATGCCTGTGAAAGGGAAACTGTAACCTATGATGAATTCATGCCTAAGGCCGCGGCTTTGAGTGCCAAGCTAGTAAAGAGTCTACTGCCTTTGCTGTGATCCTTAAGCTATGCAAACGCTCAATACTGTAATTGAATCAAGTATGCGCGGCAGTCCTAATCTAGATGCCGTGCTTACTCTGCTTGATACCTCTGGGGTAATTCTCTTTATTGCAGTTTTAATTGAGCTTATCATCCCACTGCCATCGGCGGTAAAGCTAATTAGGCTCTCCTCCGTGCTCAAAATGCTCGCTGCCAAGGTTAATCTTGCGAGTAATTCCTCCTCACAGCAGGTTTTTGCTGGGATCATGCTACCCATAGTAGTGTTTCTTGCAGGAGGGATCACGGCCTTAATCTTACATGCACTTGCAGGCTTTGATAACCTCATTTCGCTATTCCTGCTCCCTTTGCTACTATCCTCACGCATCCCCTTAGATACTGCCTGGCAGATACATTATCTTTTACGTCGCAATAATAAGGATCACGCGCGCAGGTTACTATCGCTGAGGATGGAGCGAGACTGCTCCCGTCTATCCTATCTTGGCATATCCAAAGCAACTTGCGAATACGTCATCATGGCCATGGTATGCAACTGGTTTGCAGTAATGCTGTGGTTTTTGATTGCAGGCCTTGAAGGCGCAGTAATCATGCAGCTATGTTCCTTGATGTCTCAGGCCTTCTCTGCCAAGAACGAGCCTCAAAATAAAAGCTTTGGCATGGCTATTTCACGCGCGCATCAATTTATGCTCGCCCCAATTGCTCTGATATTATTATTAATGTCCCTTTTATCCTTGCATCCCTCGCGTGCAATAACTGGAGCAACTCTTGGTCTTGACGTACATCCGGCACCGGTATCAGGCTTTATTCAGGGCTTAATTGGTGGCACCTTTAATACTGCCTTGGGTGGACCTCGCGCTTATGGCAAGCAAATCATTAGTTTAAAGCGCTACGGTGGGAATGAACAACCAGACTCCTCTTCTGCATCCATAATTTCAAAGGGCATACGTCGCAGAGGCTTATTCCTTTGCCTTATTTGCGCGCTAATTTCACTCCTCACTGCGTAATTTCAGCATTTTTGCTACAATTTCACTTATGGAAGAGATGGATTTTTCAAAGCTGCTCTTAGAGGCAGACGATAATAACGACGGCTTTGACTTTGCAAAAGAGGCCGGCCCTGTCAAACGTATAACCCAAGATAAAATTGAAAAGAAGGCAAGCTTACTTGATAAGGAAACAGCCAAGCTTCGTCAAAGAGCTGCAGTTGAGCTTCCTGAAAAGCTAACCGAAAGCGCGTCCTCAGCCTTTGTACAAATGGTAGGACCTCAGGAGATACTCGAGTTTCGCCGTCCTGGAATTCAACCCTACATTATTAGAAAGCTAAAAAATGGTGAGTATGCTGAGGCAGACTTTATCGATCTGCATGGCTCGACCGTTGAGCAGGCCTATGAAAAGGTTATGCGCTTTATAGCCTTTGCCAAGGAGCAGGAGTATCGCTGCATCTTGATCATTCACGGCAAAGGACAAATGCAAAAGCAAAAGGCCTTAATAAAAAGCTTTACCGCCCACTGGTTAAAGCAGATCCCTGAAATCCTAGCCTTTCATTCAGCTCCTGAATGGAAGGGAGGCACAGGTGCCATCATGGCCATATTGAAAAAGGGTGATAAGGCCTCGGCGCTAAATCGCGAGCTTCATTCCAGACGCTAAAAAGGCAGGTTTAGGCAAAATATCAGCCTCATTGCTTGCTAAAAATTTTTTGTGCCCAGCATACAATGGCATTAAGATGGCGGTAATATTGGTTATCGCCATTTTTAATCTTAAAACTCATTATTATCAATAAGTTAAACTACACAATGAAGATTATTTCTGATAAAAGCTACGAAGGTGAGCGTCCGTTATTTGGACTTTCAGATGCCAAGCTTTCCCATATAACCATACTCCCAGGTGAATCTGCCCTTAAGGAGACGGCAAGGCTTGAAGTTGAAAATTGTGAATTTAATGGCAAATACCCCTTTTGGCATACTCATGGCTTTACCATCCACAATTGCATTTTCCATGAGGGAGCCCGTGCAGCTCTTTGGTATTCAGATAACCTAGTCATGACTGATACCAAGATCGACGCTCCTAAGATGTTTCGTGAAATGCATGATCTCAAATTAAGCAAGGTAAGCATTCCCCACGCTGGCGAGACTATGTGGTATTGCCATCATATAGATTGCGAGGACGTTGAGGCCTCCGAGGCTGATTACATTTTTCTAGGCTGCAGTGAGATAAATCTTAATAAGGTCACTATAAACGGCAATTATTCATTCCAGAAAACTAAGATTGTAACAATTGAAAACAGCATATTAAACTGCAAGGATGCCTTTTGGGAATCTGAAAATGTCACCGTGCACAATAGCGTGCTAAATGGCGAATACCTAGGCTGGCATTCAAAAAATCTAACCCTGATAAACTGCAAGATCTCTGGTACTCAGCCCTTATGCTATGCAGAAAATCTACATCTTATTAATTGCGAATTCACCCCTGATGCCGATCTTGCCTTTGAATACAGTTCTGTTGAGGCAGATATCAAGGGAAAGATAACTTCAGTTAAAAATCCACTAACAGGACATATCACCGCAGATAGCATTGGTGAGATCATTCTTGATAGCAATATCAAGGATCCTGCTAACTGTGTGATCTCCCAAAGGGGCTAACTCAAATTTCTCAGCATTTGCAACGGATAAATACCATGGCTACTTTTAATTTTGATGAAATGACTGATCGCCGTCATACCGGCTCCCTTAAATGGGACATCTTAAAAAATGACGATACTATTCCTCTATGGGTTGCCGACATGGATTTTAAGGCTTGCCCAGCAGTGCTAGATGCCTTATCTCAAAGGGTAGCCCATGGTGTTTTTGGCTATGAGCTCCTACCTAATGCATGGTATGAGGCCATTATTAACTGGCAAAAACGTCGCAATGGCTATGATGTTTGCAAAAACGAAATACTAAACGTTCCCGGTATAGTACCAGCATTGACAGCTACCTTGCAGGCCATTACACAACCTGGCGATCAGGTGATCATGCAAACTCCAGCCTACAACTGCTTCTACTCCTGCATTAGAAACAGTGGCTGTGAGCTTTTGGAAAATCCCTTGAGGAAAACTGCGCAGGGCTATGAATTTGACTTTGTGGATTTAGAAAAAAAGCTTTCATCAGAGCGTGCCCGTGTGCTATTGCTTTGCAATCCTCACAATCCAACAGGTCGTCTTTGGAGTAAAAAGGAACTTATTAAGCTTGCCGAGATCGTCAGAAAATACCATGTATTCGTGATCTCTGATGAAATTCACTCCGATCTTCGTCCTAATGATTCCAAATTTAATGCCTTTGCAACCGTAGCTCCTGATTTACAAGATCGCCTCGTTACCATGAATTCACCATCAAAGGCCTTCAATCTTGCAGGTCTGCAAAGTGCCTACATGATCATTAAAAATCCAGATCTTAAATACTGCATCGACCGCCGCGTCAATATCAATGAGATCTGCGATACCAATGTATTTGGCGCTACAGCTCTAGTTGCAGCCTACAACCAAGGTGAGGAGTGGTTAAGAGCTCTTAATGACTATTTAAGAGAAAATATAGACGCCGTATGTGATTTCATGCGTCATCAGCTACCCATGGCTAAGGTATATGCGCCTGAGGCTACCTACCTGATGTGGCTTGATCTCAGTCAATATGCATCGCATAGCTCAAAGCTTAATGAGCTTTTGATAAAAAATGGCGTCATGCTAAGCTCAGGTATAGCCTATGGTAAGGATAGCGATGGTTTTATGCGTCTTAATGTTGCCTGTCCGCGCGAGCGTCTTATGGAAGGACTTCAGAGAATTAAAAAGGCTCTAAGCTAAGAACATGTTAGGCGCTCAAATTTGGGCGCCTTTGTCCTCAAACTAATCTAGCTAGTTAAGCTCAAACTTTTGAGTCTAAGGCCTTATTACTCATCATCGTACACAAGGTCGCTGGTCACAATGTCATGCAAGCTAAAGTCTGCTGCTTTTGAAACATCCCTTTTACTTAGGTCTGAATTAATAACGTCGCAATTCAAAAACATATCCCACATATTTACTAGATTTGCATTTGAAACATACCACTTACTTAAGTCTGAAGTAATAACATCACAATTCAAAAACATTGCCCACATATTTGTTACATTTGAAACATCCCACTGACTCAAATCTGAAGTAAATGAGGAACAACTATCAAACATGTGGCACATATCTGTCACCTTTGATACATTCCATTTACTCAGGTCTGAATTAAAAGCAAAACAATGTGAGAACATCCAATTCATATCTGTTACATTTGATACATCCCACTTACTCAAATCTGAATTAAATTTTTCGCAACAACAAAACATATCCCCCATATTTGTTACATTTGAAACATTCCATTTACTTAGGTCTGAGTTAAAGGCACGACAATCAACAAACATCCTACCCATATCTCTTACCTTTGATACATCCCACTTACTCAAGTCAGAATTAAATTTTTCACACTCCAAAAACATACTCTCCATATTTCTAGCACTTGAAACGTCCCATCTACTCAGATCTGAATTAAAAGTACCACAACCTGCAAACATCCACCCCATATTTGATACTTTTGAAACATTCCAGTTACTTAAGTCCGTATTGAGTGCATGACAATCGCTAAACATAAGCTCCATATTTGTTACATTTGAAACATTCCAACTGCTCAGGTCTGAGTTAAAGGAACAACAACCAGCAAACATCCATCCCATATTTGATACTTTTGAAACATTCCAACTGCTCAGGTCTGAGTTGAAATTTTCACAGTAACAAAACATTTTTCTCATATCTTTTACATTGGAGACATCCCACTTACTTAGGTCTGCATTAAAATTTTCACATTTGTAAAACATCCTTCTCATATTTATTACATGTGAAACATCCCAATCTTCTATGCCTTCAATATTCTTTCGACTTGTGCCATCAAATAAAAAACTTAAGTCTTTTACGAAATACGGAGTTATATCCGCCAGTGAAACACTAGGATCATTAACAAGCTTTATAAGTTCATCTTTTGTTTTAGGGACATAGCGGTATTTGGCTTTTAAGATTTGCTCAACACTGTCAGCAACAGCCTCAGAATTGGAGATAATATTTCTGATTAAATCTTTGACATCGGTACCATCGCTCTGATCGGCAATTACTGCTGAACTCCTATTCTTTGCTGTATCACATTTCATAATCATCTAACCATTCTTGCATAATTGCAGACAATTCAATATCGGCAGCAACCTAGATAAAGCCATAATATGGGAATTGTATTAAAGAGAAGGTACTATACGAGCCCCCGATCGAGCCCACAATGACATTATGCTCGCTAAAGAGCACCTTTATCTTACGGATCCCCTACAAACGCTTCACCATAATAAGATAAAAATTGGAGCTCAAGCGCTTAGATATGCGTTTTTATTTACAGAGATACTAAATGCAGGCGCTTCTATCCTCAAGCTCATCTAAAACCTCAAAGCCCTCACTCTTTAAGGCTAAGGGAACATGAGCAATTCCCTGCTCCTCCCCTTTGTTTACAGCATTAAATTTTTCCTGAAGCAGAGGAGTGAGCTCTGAGAATACTTCGGGCGCAAGAGCACGTTCATACTCACACAAGGGCTCAGGCCTTAGACAGTTACTTAAGAATACATCATTGATTGACCCTTGATGTAAGAGATCAGATAAGGATGAGGCTCTATCAAAATCCTCGGCTTTTGAAAATTGCTCCTGTGGTTTTGGCAATTCAAAGTGTGCTCTCAAATCCTCTCTCTTATTAGCATCAACATCATCACTAAATTGAGGGGAATCACATACATCCTGTGAGAGCATAGATAAGAGCAAGGCAAAATCAGCGCGATCACCTGATGCAATAGCATGATTAAGCCTACAGTCAAGCTGCAACTCATCTACCAACAATACATCACGGATCTTTTGCTCAAGCATTGCCCATCTCCTAAGCCTAAATTTAAAACGGCACAATCTTGTTTTTCTTGAGTCAAAATTAGCTGTAGTGTGTTACCTTATGCACATAAGGAGTTGTCATGAGTTCATCGGCAAGCATTATCATTTCAGAAGACGATCACCATCCTATAGTGCTATACAGTGCCTTTCACGGTGATATTGCATCTTATTCTGCAGAATACGCCACCATAGTAGGTGCTGGCATGGCTTTGCACGACATGCTCGCGCGCTACCAAAAGAGTAAGAATCTTCCCGGAGCTGAAACCGCCGCTAACGAATATCTGCTGATAACTAATGGAGAAAGTCGCATCGCAGACTCGATCCACTCTGATATTGAGTATATATATACCATGGCCTTTAAGACCGATCCCAATACTGCTATACGCACCTGCGCACTTAATGCATATTCAGTAACTCCGTGGAAATTCACTCTAGATTCTCCTTTTTACAGGATCCGCACTTGGCTTAGCGATAATATTGCTAATAGCTTTTTCGAGCATCGTTTCTATGTACGAGAAATAGGATCAATAGTCAAAAAGGCTCTATCAAACAATAGTAAGTAGAAGCCACAAATACTCTATTTCTTAAACTCTGCTTTGAGCTTCCTTCCTAACTTAGTTAAGCAATAGCGCTACTTTGGGGAGTTTGGGCTGATCTGTATATAACGCTCACATAAAGGCTTAAGCTACTTATATCCTCAGATAACTAAGATCATTTGAAAGCTTTTTCACGAAACTAGGTTGATACTTGATGGCTGATTTCCATGAGCTTGAGGGGGTACTTGGGGGGTGATTTCACTGAACTTGGGGGGTACTTAGG
>CAVHVI010000005.1:0-37188 GCA_963639245.1 Bacteroidaceae bacterium | reverse complement strand
ATTCTACATAAGCAATCTTTTTGTTCCTATATTCATTATAGGTATGTTTTTATATCTTTCAAGTATGTAAAAATATTTTTTTTGATCAATAGCAAAAAATCTTCCTCTAATTGCCAGCCCTTGTCCGCTTCTCATCATGTACAAAAAAATAAAGCGCGCTATAATCAAGCGGTAATTTTGAAAACACAGATAGACGAGAATCGAAAAATTATGAAAAGATCATCCCATCTAGCCCGTCGTATGACCGCTCTTAACCGTACCAGACGTCGTCGCACCTTCATGAAGGCCTTAAAGCAACGTCGCTTAGCCAGAGCTGAGGTTTTCTTCCTCCTAGAGGACAATCACTAAAGATTTTTGAAGTCTGGCACTTTCCTTGCTTTCTTTTTTAAGAAAGAGAATAGATTTATAAAACGGCAATTCTCCGCCGTTTTTTTTATTTGAGGAAAGACAGATGTTCAACCGCAGAAATCTCGACGCCTACCGCAAAAACAATGTTCGTGCCGAACTCTCTGTTGCCGATCCTTACACCATTACCAAGATGTTATTTCAGGGAGCCTTTGAGCGCTTGATGCAGGCTAAGGGTGCCATCGAGCATGGCGATCTTGAGCTAAAAGGAAAAAAATTGGCCTCTGCCTCGGCAATCATTGAAAGCTTCCGTAATACCCTAGATTTTTCCATCAACGCTGAACTTGCGCAAAATCTCTTTGATCTCTATACCTATGTTATCGATCGCTTAGCTGATGCAGCAATTGAGGTAAGTCAAAAGCCTATTGATGACGCACTTAAGGTTTTACTGCCTATAAAAGCTGCTTGGGATAATATTCCACTCTCTGAGCAGCAAAAGGCTGCCGCTCAACGCTCGACTATGCAACAAGATGCAGAGGCTGTGACCGGTAATGGATACATTGCCTCAGGATCGGTGTAGCATTAGCACATGCTTGAAACCAAAGACGGACCAATTTTGATAGTAGTGCTTGCCATCATCGCAGGAGCATCCTGCGGTGCCCTGCTACGTTATTTTATAAGCAATGCTTTAAATTCTAGACTTGAGCTAATGCCGCTTGGAACCTTAGTTTGCAACCTTACAGGTGCCTTTTTAATAGGACTTATTACCGCCTATCTCTCAACAAGATTACAACCTAGCGCTCCTATAAAGCTTTTTTTAGTAACTGGCTTTTTAGGAAGCCTTACTACCTTCTCAACCTTCTCCCTAGAATCGGTAAATCTACTCCTATCTGATGCGCCCTTAAGAGCAATTGCCCACAGTCTCTTTCATCTTTTGGGAAGTGTGTTCCTTGCATTTACTGGATTATTCATAGGCCATAAGCTTTTTTAAGCACGATCGAGAACATTTGATGAGCACTGAAGTTAAAACAATAATAGCAGAGGGAATGGCACTGTTAGATAGACTGCAAAGTCTACATAGCGATCACAGCTTTCAAGATGAGGCGACGTTAAGCCTTGAGTTATCCCAGATCTGTGAGAGCCTCAAAGCCTTCCCTATAGATGAACTACAAGCTCATAAAGCTGAAATTAATAATCTTTTAGATAGACTTAGTGAAAATATGAGTGAGGCTAGTGATACGCAAGCGCAGATCAAAAAAGAAATGGTCAGCATGCGCAAAAAGAATATCGGCGCCAAAACCTATCTGCAAAACAAATTGGTCAAATATCTATGACTGCTACTCTCTCTGAGATTGAGCTTTTAGCCTTAAAGAAATCCCCCTTAACCTGCGACGAGCTTGAGCGTGTGCGCAGATTATCTAAGCTTCAGGAGGCAATGTCAGATGAGCTAATTGAGCGCTTTTACCAAAATATCGAAGCCTTCAGAGAGTTTATTCCAGATATTGCAAATACCTTTGCCCACTATCAACCCAAAACCACGCTAGATTTTTTCTGTACCGAAAACGGCATTCCTAATCTTCAGTTTCCCGATCGTAATAAAGACATACTCTATAAATGCGATGATCCCAAGGCTCTTTGTGATGCTCAGGTAGCAAAAGCCCTAGAGGATCATGTATTTACTGGAACAATATATAAAAAAGAACAGGATAACTATGGGCAGATCCATTTTCGCTACCTAGCAGAGGCCATAACTAAAGTAAATAAGGCTACCGAGGATGAAAAGCTATATAGTGCCAAAGAACTTGCATCTATTCCTAACGCAGTGATCGTAGGACTTGGACTTGGTTACGTATTAGAAAGCCTATGCTCTAGAGCTGAGCTTATCAATATAGTCATAATTGAGCCTGATTTAGACATGTTTTATGCATCATTGCATGCCTTTGATTGGAGCTCCTTTTTAAAATATCTTAGAAAAAATAATTTTGGCATTAACTTTCTTTTAGGCCAAACGCCCGAGCAACTATCACTTGATCTCACCTCATACTATGAACATCATGGCAGATTTCTCTCAGCTCAATGCCTATGTCTTGTGCACTATGCCTCAGATGAAATTCGTAATTTAGTTAATACCCTAAATCAGGACTATTACCGTCTTCATGCTGCCATGGGATTTTATGATGATCATCTTTTTGGTACCTCTCATGGCTTATATGCAGCCACTCATCATCATAAATTTTTAAGATCCGATGTTGCGCTTTTGCCACAATACTGCGATCTTCCTGTATTTATCATAGGCAATGGCCCCTCTCTTGATAAGGATATTGCCTTTTTACGCCAAAATCAGGACAAGGCACTTATTATTGCCTGCGGTACCGCGCTTGATACTCTCTATCACGCCGGGATTAAGCCTGATTTTTATGCAGCAACTGAAAGAACGCCAGAGATTGCAGAAACCCTTGATGCCATTCCCGATAAAGACTTCATCCGCTCCCTGACCTTGCTTGCAGGTGATGTGATCCATCCCTATACCCAAGATAGATTTGAGCATACTGCAATTTTTGGTAAGCCTGATGAGCCCTTTTACTGGCGTATCTTAAGTAGACTTCCAATAGGCGCAAAAATAAGAGTTGTTAACGTGATGAATCCCATTGTGGGAAATCTTGGGATCTCGGCAGCCCTTAGTCTTGGCTTTGAAAATATCTATCTCTTCGGCATTGATAACGGCAAGAGGGTGAATACCACACGCATGCACTCAAAGTTTTCTGCGAGCTATTCAACCTACGGCCTTAAAGATAATACTGGCAATTACGATTTAAGTCAGGGCATCACTCTAGCTGGAAATTTTGGAGGTGAGGTTCAGGCCAACTATATCTTCCGTCTTGCTAACCGTCACATGGAGTTAGTCATCAACCGTGCCAGAGAAAGCTCTCAGAAAAATATTAAGATCTATAACTGCTCAGATGGTGCAAAAATTGCGGGCACTAGCGCATTGCACAGCAATGAAATTGATACCTCAACCTTTAAAGTTATAGCTAAAGATGAAATCATGGCTTATATCCACAATTTCATGAGCATGGATTTAGCTCTAAGCCCAGCTGTTGCTAAAGCTCTTTGTGATACTCACGAATTTGATGAGGTCTGTGCGCAAATTCTCGAGGTATTTAATCAAAGCTTTGATAGCAGAACGGCACTTGTTAAGGCCATGGAGCGCTCATCTGAAAAGCTTTGGCGTATCTATGAGGTTCCAAAATCAAGATCACTTGCCTACGATCTTGAAGGAACCATGCAATCTATGTTCATCATGGCGCTAAATGCGCTCTATCATATAAAGAATGAAGATAAGGCCGTAAGCGTGGCCTTAGATGTCATCAAAAGCTTTAACTACTTTATTGAAGATGCCAAATTATTATTTAGACACCTACCTGATTACATTATGGGTGAGCATCATAAATTTTTAAAAGGCAAGCTAGGCTTTGATCACGAGGACTCACCTGCGCCTGAGACTTCGATGCGCGGCAAGCTATTTAAAGATCCCCCTTTGGATCCTTTAAAAAAATTCATCAAGCTTTATGCTTGATTGTAAAAATATTTGCTACAAGGCTGAGACAAAGGCTTTAAAAATGGCATTGGAGTGTTCATCCTTGCCATTATAAAATTCAGGATGCCATTGCAGTGCTAATCCAAAGCGAGCATTCTTCACCCTAGCAGCCTCACATAGCCCATCCTCAGATACTGCCTCACAGCAAAGATTAGGGCTCAGATCTTTTACCGCCTGATGATGGTAGCTATTTACCTTTAATACCTTTACTCCAAGCATTGCCCACAGCATGCCCTTATCCTTAAGGGTTACATCATGTACCCCTCTATCATAAGGGGCGCACATACAGTGATTAATACTGGAGGGACGTTGCGTGGGCAGATCCTGCCATAGGGTTCCGCCTAGTACGGCATTTAAAATTTGAATTCCACGACAAATGCCTAAAAAGGGCTTGTCCCTCGCAATACACTCCTTAATTAAAAAGGATTCCATGACATCGCGCTCAGGACAGACGCTACCGCATTTATCTATCCTCTTAGCGCCATAGAGCTCAGGCGAGACATCATGACCACCGGTAAAAAGCACGCCATCAATGCGACTTAGACATTCTGTAAGAATTTTCTTATCAGAGGTTAAAGGAAGCATCATCGGAATAGCCCCAGCTACCGCGATACCATTAAAGTATCCAGGTAGCATCCATATACTTTCCTTGTGCTCATCCCAAAGCGGGACCACTCCAACAATTTTCATGTGCACTCCTCCAAATTATGTTTTTAGTGTAGGAGGATTTAAGAGTGGGAAATAAAAATGCACCACCTTCATGCAGTAAAGACTTAGGTGGTGCATTAATGAGCTTAAAGAAGGCAGGTGTTATTTGCTAGAGCTTGTCTTTTTGCCCTTAGGACGGCTCTTTAGTACCAAGCCTTCGCCCTTGCGCTTAGCCTCGGCAATCACTCTATCTTCCTTGCGCTGAGCCTTAGCATCAGCTCTTGCCCACATACGCTCATTAGCAGCCTGCTTACGATCAGCGCGGATCTGAGACTGAGTACGGCGTACCTGCGCCGGCTTTTGATCAGCATAAGGATTTTCACCATCCTTAAACTCCACGATGATAGGCGCGCCCATGATCTTTAAGGCATCACGATAGCAGTTGATGATATAACGCTTATAAGCTGCCGGGATCTTAGAGGTCTTATTGCCGTGAATAATAATGCGCGGAGGATTATAGCCACCGGCATGAGCATACTTAAGCTTAATACGACGACCACCGGAGATAGGCGGTTCATGCTCTTCAACAGCACGTCTTAAGATACGATTGAGCAAGGAAGAGCTGTGACGAGTCGTGGCAGAAATATAGGCCTCATCAATGGAGTCAAATAAATTACCCACACCGGTGCCGTGCAAGGCAGAGATAAAGTGCACACGCGCAAAATCAACAAAGCCTAGACGATTGTTAAGCTCAAGCTTGATTTCATCCTTGACCGCAACATCTAAGCCATCCCATTTATTAACAGCAACCACTAAAGAACGGCCTGAGTCGATAATGAAGGATAATAAGGATAGATCCTGATCGGTAATATGCGAGTGTGCATCGATCACAAGCAAGGCCACATTACAATCCTCAATTGCCTTTAGGGTCTTAACAATAGAGAATTTCTCAATTGATTCCTTGACCTTACGACGCTTTCTGACACCTGCAGTATCAATCACGATGTACTTTTTATCCCCACGCTCAAGTGGAATATAAATTGAATCGCGAGTGGTACCTGGAAAATCTGCAACGATTACGCGCTCTTCACCTAATAACCTGTTAGTAAGAGTGGATTTACCCACATTAGGCTTACCAACGATGGCAAACTTAACTGGGAGATCTGCAAAGGGAGTTGCCTCAGTCTTTTCCTCACTCGTAGTACCCTCAGCACCTTCCTCTGCATGCAATCTCGCACGAGACTGCTCACGGAATTCATGCCAATCAAAGCCACCACCTTGGGCATCCATAGGAACATTCTCTAGGAATTCATAGCCCTGCTCCCATTCAGATACTGGCTTGGCAAAGGGAGATTGTGACTCCTCCTCATCTACAGGAGGGAGATCGGATTCCAAAGGCCCCTCTTCACGTAATACTGGAGCTAGAACTTCTTCTAAAAGAGTAGTAACACCACGACCGTGGACTACTGCAGTTTGATATACCTCACCAAGCCCCAAGCCATAGAATTCAGCACCAGCAGTTTCAGGATCTAAGCCATCAACCTTATTGGCAACCACCGCACACTTCTTACCCGAGCGACGAATATAGTCAGCAACCTGATAATCGCCAGGCATGATACCCGCTCTTGCATCCACCATATAAAATACGAGATCGCATTCATCAATGGCCTGCAGGGCTTGAGAGGTCATACGCTCAGTCAATTCCTCTGGCTGATCTGTATTATCCTCAGCAATACCACCAGTATCGATAATGACATATTCACGGCCCTCGTAAATGGCACGACCATATTTACGATCACGGGTTAAGCCTGGAAAATCTGCTACCAAGGCATCGCGTGTTTTGGTAAGGCGGTTAAAAAGTGTAGACTTACCGACATTAGGGCAGCCTACCAGTGCTACAACTTTCATCTATAATTCCTGGGAAAAATTCGTGTCGTGTGAAGGGTGTTTAGTGATATTTTCAAAAGCGGCGTGATTTTAACACAAAAATACTGAAAAAGGCGGCCAAAGCCGCCTTAAACACGCTTAAATAAGCTATTTTTTAGAAAACGCCATAACCTGAGGCCTTCTCCTGAGAGTCATTAGAATTATCACTCTCAGTATTAGTGCTTTCAGTATTGGCACTTTCACTCTTAGTCTCTTCCTGAGCCTCAGAGCTTGCGCTTTCATTATCAGAATCAGATTTCACTCCTGGCATTAAGCCAAAGCCTGAAATTGACTCACGATGCTTTCTTTCAGCCTCAGCCTGAGCCTTTAGATAAGCAGCTCTTTGACGCTCATATTCAGCCTTTTCACGCTGATATCTGGCCATTTGTGCCTGAGCCTCACGCTGACGGGCCTCCATGGCGTTTACCATTCTTTGAGCCTCAGCACGACGAGCCATGAGCTGCTCTTGGGTAATTCCCACAGATGCATAATCTTCATAGGCTGCAAGTGAAACTCCAGCACCACCTGCCAAAAGCTCTGACTGAGCAATGTTAAGCTTTGCTGTAGCAACGCCTTGCTGATAACGCAAAAGCACCAAGCGACCACCAGAGGTTTGGATTAAGACACCATTTGAGGTAACTACTGGATCTGTATATACCGGAGTATCATCGGTATCATCCATCCAAGCAATGCGACCATCTGCTAAGGAGATGAAATAAACATATCCTTCAAGATCAGCTACTACTACATAATTACCATAGATAGCAGGAGCAGAAACATTACGGTTGGCTAAGACATTGTTTTCCCAAATTTCATGGCCATCTTGGCGGGAAATGCAATAGACACGACCATTATCAGAGGTTAAAACAAAACAATCATCATCAAAGGCGATGTTACGCGAGCTCTTATAAGATAGGCGATTTAAGGCCTGATGATCCTTGAAGGAATACCATACAAAGCCTGAATTATAGGCTGTTGAATAGAGCTTGCCATCAAGCAATAAAGGAGATGACGAAACATCAGCTACTCTATCAAGATCATTTGAACCGGTGGGATTGCCGATCATTAAGGAATTAGCTGTAGCTCCAGTATTTTGATCAAGCACCAATACACGACCACCTGAGGTGCCCATGAGCACGAAATCATCACCTGCTACCATGGGACGAGCCTGAGTACGCAAGCGCAAACCATTAGAGCCAGCACCTGCCTGCCACAGCTTCTCACCACTTAAAGTGTCATAAGCTGTAAGAATGCCACGTGAATTTAGCACAAAGAGCTTAGTAGCACTGGTATTAAAGCAAGGAGCTGCCAAAACCTCAGCTGAGAGGTAATCCTTCCACTCAAGCTTACCGGAGCTGGCATTCATCACATAGATATAGCCATTTTCGGTACCAGCTGCTACATGAGTACCACCTACGGCAACTGCGCCTGAAACCTTGGCTGTACCCTTATCGTCGTTTTCGTCCTCATCCTCAAGATCTATAGACCACTTGGTATCTCCCGTGGCCAAATCTAAGGCATAGACATCACCATGACGAGAAGCGGTATAAACAGTTGAGCCAATAGTCTGGGGGCCAAGCTTTGAATATAAACCGTCGGTGCCGCCTACAGAGCGTGACCAAACCTGCTCCACATCAATGCGATTTGAAATCTCTGGCACCTTGGCAGGCTCTGCTAGATCCTTACTACCCGAGCAAGCATTAACTAGCAGCATAGCCGCAGGAACTAGGGCCAAAAACAATGAGCGTTTGAACATTACTTACTCCGCATCAAAAATTTAATAGCTGTATTATCGCAGGCTTTATTGCAAAAAGGCGGCACACTAGCCGCCTAATTTCAATCATTTGTCAGTTTGATCATTCAAACTTTGATTATGCTCACGTGCAGTTACAAAAGCAGGAGTATCGCCAGCCTTAGCAACATCATCAAGCTTCATTGCAAGCAAGGGACTGATCTGTACCTTCTTATCCAAAGAAAGCTTTACGGCATTCTGATAAGCATCATGGGCTGCAGCTATATCTCCCTTAGCAAGCAAAACATCGCCCTTAACCTCAGCCTTTTCTATAGCATAGGCATCAGAGCTAATCCCATCAAGAGTCTTAATGGCATCGTCATACTGCTTAAGCTGAGCCTGAATACGCGCAAGGTTTAAGGAGCCTGCAGGTGCAATAAGCTTGCCACCATTTTTAACTGCAAATTTGGCATGCTCGGCAGCCTGCTCAAATTCCTTCTTGCTTGATTCATATGAGGCCAAATCCAAAGCTAGCATAGCACCATAGATGTCCTGATGCTCCTCTAAGAACTTCTTAGCCTCAGTAGCTCCAGTTTCAGGAGAGCTTGCAAGCTTATATTGTGCCTGATAGAGCTCATAGGATTGCTGCTGAGCCTTCTCAAGGTTATAGGCCTGATACTGGCGAAAACCAATGAGGCCGCCTAGAGCGATCACAATACCAAGGGCGATTGGCTTCCAATTCTCATGCCACCACTTGCGTACTACTTGCTCTCTCTCATGATCGTCGGTTAATACGTCCATCTTTTAATTTCCACCTATATGTTAAGAATAGATTTAAGCGCTGCTGGAGCATCCTGCAAGGCAACCTCGCTTTGAGGAGCATCAGCGTCGCGTAAGTTTTTAATAGTAACACTACCGCGGGCTATTTCATCATCACCTAATATAACTGCGGCACGAGCTCCAGTCTTATCAGCACGCTTGAACTGACGCTTAAAGCTACCACCACCGCAGTGGGTCATGATCTTAACCCCAGGTAGGGACTCTCGAAGGAAAGCTGCAGTTTTGGCCTGATGTAGCTCGATATCAGTACCAGAGCCTAAAATATAGACATCTACACTGCTCTTAGGTTCAATCTTACCTAAGGTTTCAAGCAATAAGATAAGACGCTCCATACCAAGGCCAAAGCCTACTGCATAGGTCTTAGTACCGCCTAATTGCTCAACTAAGCCATCATAGCGACCGCCACCACAGACAGTACCCTGTGCACCTAGGGCATCTGTTACCCATTCAAATACGGTAAGGTTGTAGTAATCAAGACCACGAACTAGACGAGGATTAATCTCATAGCTAATGCCGGCAGCATCCAATAATGCTCTAAGCTTTTCAAAATGAGCACGAGTCTCCTCACCAAAGTGATCTGCAAGCTTAGGTGCACTCTTTAAAAGCTCACCAACATGCTCATCCTTAGTATCTAAAACACGCAAAGGATTAGTGTGGGTACGACGCTTAGAGTCCTCATCTAGCTCATCAAAGTGAGCTTCAAGGAATTTTACTAAGGACTCACGATAAGCGGCACGCTCCTCAGAGGAACCTAGGGAATTTAGCTGGAGCTTGACCTTATCGGCAATACCAAAGCGCTTCCAGAACTCATGGGTCATAATGATGAGCTCAGCATCGATATCAGGTCCCTGTAGACCAAAAACCTCAACGCCTGTTTGATGGAATTGACGATAACGCCCCTTTTGCGGACGCTCATGGCGGAACATTGGTCCCATGTACCAAAGACGCTGCTCTTGGTTATAGATTAAGTTATGCTCAAGAGCGCAACGTACACAGCCAGCAGTACCTTCAGGACGAAGAGAAAGCATGTCACCAGATCTATCCTCAAAGGTGTACATTTCCTTCTCAACTACGTCGGTGACCTCACCTATGGCACGGCAAAAGAGATTGGTATGCTCCACAACCGGCATACGCACCTCACTGTAGCCAAAGGAGGATAAGGTGTCACGCAACACCTTTTCTACTTGCTGCCATACTGAGGTATTCTCAGGGAGCAGATCATTCATGCCACGCACGGCTTGAACGTTCAAAGCCATTTTCTATTCCTAACTAAGATTCTAACTAAAAATTATTGATTCAAAGCCAAAGCGCGCACTCGACTTTCAAGTCTATCTGCCGCCTCAGCACATGGAATTTTGCCCATCATCTGGCCATGCTCATAGATTAAGCACATACCATTAGCTGCGCCACATACCGCTACATCTGCATGTAAGGCCTCGCCAGGACCATTTACCACACAGCCCATCACCGCAATATTGATGGGAGCACGCACATCAGAGAGCTTATTTTCAAGAGTCTGCACCATTCCCACCACATCAATGCCATGACGTGAACAGGTAGGACAGGCAGTGATATTCACGCCACGAGATCTTAGATGCATACTCTTTAAGATAGCCCAGCCAACCTTCACCTCTTCAACAGGATCAGCAGCTAGGGAAACACGTAGCGTATCACCTATACCCTGCTGTAGCAGTGAGGAAATGCCTATGGCAGAAAGCACGGTTCCTGCCATCAAACCACCTGCCTCAGTAATTCCCAAATGCAAAGGTGCATCGGTAGCAAGAGCTAGCTTTTCATAAGCCTCGACGCACAAATTAAGCTCGGAGGCCTTAACTGAAAAGGCATAATTATCAAAGTCATGATCATCAAGCGTAGTAGCTGCACGCAAGGCGGCCTCTACCATAGCGTCCGGAGTGGGCTCGCCATACTTTTTTAAGAGATCATGATCAAGGGATCCTGCATTAACGCCTACGCGTATAGGCAATCCGTGATCGCGGGCTGCCTGACACACGGCTTCAATTCTTTCAGAAGAGCCAATATTGCCAGGATTAATGCGTAGCGCACCGGCGCCAAGTTTGGCACATTCGATGGCAATACGATAATCAAAATGAATATCCGCAATAATTGGTACTGGAGCTTGCTTGCAGATCTTGCCAAAGGCCTCGGTAGCAGCCATAGTAGGCACACTTACGCGCACCAAATCCGCACCGGCATCTGCCATGGCACGGATTTGAGAGAGAGTTCCCTCAACATCCATGGTATCAGTTGAGGTCATACTCTGCACGGTGATCGGGGCTCCACCACCAATCTTGACACCGCCTACATCGATCTGGCGCGATACTCGTCTTTCAATGCTTTGTGCTTTCCAAACCATATCAACTCCTAACGGGTGGGCAGATTAAAGCCAACATTTTTGCCAGAGGGTATTGAAGCCGTACCACCATTGTAGCGCACCGAGATCTTAGAGCTATCCGAAGCCTCAACTCTTAAAGGAGGCATACCAGTGGCAGTAACTGTATCGCCAGATTTATAGGTACCACTCTTTAAGATCTTGCCATTACCCTTAATACGCAAGGAAACTGGGCCCTTAACTTTTACTGTTACAGTATTTAGTGAGCCAATATCATTACGATTTACGATACGTACTGAGCCTGAGATATCACGCACTGAGGCGGCAAGAGTAGTAGGCTGCTCTTCCTTTTCTTTATTATCCTTGGCTTTATTCTCCTTGATCTCACTCTCCTTGGCCTTATCATTCTTAGACTTTTGAGTTTGAGCATTAACTGGAGCAACATCCTGCTTAGCATTTTGACTCTTGTGGGCGTCTATTGCATTAATTGGTGCATTTACAGGCTTAGCCGTAGGCAAAACACCATCTGCAACATGCTCAGCATTTACGGCAATCGCATCATGAGTTTTTACCTCAGGTGCGGTAAGCAGATCGGATAAATTTTCTGAAGAAGCCTTACTCTGCATATTATCCTGCTTAGTATTTTGCTTCTTAGGCTGTACTTGAGGATCAATACTTAAGGTAGCAGTGCTATTAAGAGATTCAGCTTTTTTATCAAGCTCATTGTTATGAACATCAGCAATGATATCGTTAGTTCCTAAGGCTTGAGCCTGAGCGCGTGCCATTTCGGTATTAGGATCAAGCGGAGGCTCGGGATCCTCTGCTACTGCAGGCGGGAAGGGCTCAGTATCAACCTTGTTTTCAACTACGTCCTGCTGAGCACTGGGGCTTAAAGTTAAGGCGCCACTTGAGCTTTCCTCCTCAGATGAAGAGGTAAACAAAGCACCAATCCCAATGCCCAAGCCTAAAATAACAATTCCACCAACGCCAAAGAGCACTATCTTCTTAAGTGAGATGCGGCCACGGCGTTGCTCTCGTGAAATTCTTTGAGCATTGATGTCCGCAGTCTTTTGTGACTGAACTACATTTTGCATGTAAAGATCAGTAAGCGCCTTAGCATCAATATTTACTAAATTGGCATAGAGCTTAATTATCTTAATAACAAAGTTCACCGCGGTAGGCTGATTTAAGCGATCATGCTCAATATCAGAAATGGTATTTACACGGATCACAATGCGCTTAGCGGGATCAGTTTCTTTCTGAGCCTCATTATTTAAGCGCTCCACCACCTCACGCTGGGATAAGCCGAGCATTTCACGAGCATGCTTTAAGATAGCGCCTGGCATATTTGGTACCTGATCATCAGGAAGCTCAGGCACCACCGGCACGCGATCAGGATCATCACCATTTAAATTGTGATCATCCTCGACGCCAAAACTCATGCTGTGCTCTGCTTCATGGATCTCAGATGCTACCGTGGCCGCTCCCAAATCTACAACCTGCTCGTTAGGGAAGCTATCCTTAGCTACTTTTTCTTCAATATTTTCAACAACATTGTCAGCATCAATAGCGCTAAAAGGCTCGGTGGTTAAACCAACATCCTTATTAGCATCATCATTTAAAGCAACATCAGCTACTACTTGCTCCAAATTTGGATCTTGTTGAGTAGCACTTTCCTGACGTTGATTGTCTAAGTCATTACTCATTTATATCTCGTCAAACCTGTTGTGCCTTGATGGCTTCTTTATTGAGGCGATTTTTAACCTGCCCTGCTAATTGTCCACAGGCTGCAGCAATATCATCACCTCGAGTACTACGTTTCATCACGGTAAAGCCTCTATCCATCAGCTCACGTGCAAAACGCTCTACGCGATTTCCCGAAGGTTTCTTAAAATCAGAACACTCATGGGGATTAAAAGGGATTAAATTGATCTTACAAGGCAGATCAGCAAGTAATTTTGCTAAGGCTCTAGCCTGATCAATTCCATCATTCACACCATCTAGTAGCACGTACTCAATCGTAACCTTGCCACAGTTGGCATTTGACTTAGCAATATACTCACGTACACCTTGCAGAACCTTAGCAATGTTGTACTTTTTATTCAGCGGAATTAGTTTATTACGTAGCTCATCATCAGGTGCATGTAGGGATAATGCCAAAGCGACATCAATTTTACCGGCAATGCTCTCAAGTACCGGCGCCACCCCTGAGGTTGAAATAGTAACACGACGCTTAGATAAGGCAAAGGCATAATCAGAGAGCAGAATTTCACAGGCAGCCATCACCGGCTTTAAATTATAAAGAGGCTCTCCCATACCCATCATGACTACGTTAGATATGGGCTTGTGCTCTTCATTTTGTGAAAAACCAACTACCGAGGCGGCGCGCCACACCTGTCCGATAATTTCAGCAACAGTTAGATTGCGGTTAAAGCCTGAGGCACCAGTACGGCAAAAGACACAGCCTACCGGACAGCCCACCTGAGTTGAAATACATAGAGTATTTCTATCCTCCTCAGGAATAAGTACGGTCTCAACTAACTGACCTGCACCTATATCTAAGGCCCATTTGATGGTGCCATCTACAGAGCGTTGCTCAGTCACAATTTTAGGAGCGACAATTTCGCACTGCTCCTTAAGCTTAGCGCGTAGATCCTTCTTGATATTAGTCATCTCATCGAAGTTACTTACTCCGAACTGATAGATCCAGCGCAATAACTGCTGGGCACGAAAAGGCTTCTCACCTAGTGAGACAAAAAATTCCTTCATCTCCTCAATTGAGAGATCCATCAGGTTGATTTTAGTATCCAAGAGAGCTCCATTTAATATTTTAAGGTCGAAGTTCTATTATAGCGTGCACCGCTTATGCAATGCATCAAATTTCACTAAGAGCAGTGCCATCAGCAAGCAAATGCTTAACAAAGGCAGTAAGCGTAATTGAAGCCTTGCCGTATAAGCCATAATCAAATTGCGAGCCTACCGCACTCGCCTCAAGGTTGAACTCTACACAAAGAGCTCCCATGCTATGGGCAAAGCTACAAAAGCCTGCTGCAGGATAGACAACGCCAGAGGTACCAATTGCCAAAAACAGATCGCATTTTGCCAGACGCCTTTCAATGAGCTCCATCTTATATGGCATCTCCTCAAAGAAAACTATATCCGGACGAGTGGTTCCTCTACTCTTACACAAGGGACACACATCCTCAGGCTTGGAGGCATCACTCTTAGGCCATCTGCCATGACATTTACTACAGAGCATGCTATGTAGCTCGCCATGCATGTGAATGACATCAGAAGAACCAGCCTTTTCATGCAGATCGTCTATATTTTGGGTAACTAAGGTTACGCTACCACCACTTAAGGATGGCCATTTTTCCTGCAAGAGTGCCAAAGCCTCATGAGCAGGATTTGGGAACCTATCTTTAAGCCCTAAGCGCATCTTGTTGTAAAAGTCATGCACCTTAAGAGGATTACGGATCAAGGCCGAGGGTACACATACATCCTCAATTTTCTCACTTTCCCACAGGCCAGTTTCGGAGCGAAAAACCGGAATACCAGATTCTGCCGAAATTCCGGCACCAGTTAACACCACGATATTTTTAAACTGAGTATGCATGCGTAATCCCCCCTTTATTAATAAGCCTCAAGCTTTAATCTAGAGATTCTCCTAAAAGCCACATCGCAATTGGGATCACGATGGCACCGGTAGGACCTGCGGCTAAGAAAGGAGATCCCTCTGGTAAATAAGCTGAGGATAGATCAATATGCACCCACTTTTGATCCTCACTTACGAAGTGAGATAGGAAGGCGGCAGCAGTTGAAGCCCCTGGTGCGGAAACGCCGTGACCAGAGTTTGAAATGGTAGCGCGACGAGAGCTAATAAAGCGATCATGGAACTTATAGAAAGGAAGCTGCCAATAGAGCTCGCCAGTAAGCGCAAATGCATCCCTAAGAGATTGAGGCATAACATTATCGCGAGTGATGATCGAGCACATATCACGACCAACAGCAGCCTTAGCACTACCTGTTAAGGTTGCAGCATCAAGAATATATTTACAGCCATCATCCTTAGCCTGTAGTAGCGCATCGGCTAAGACCAAACGCCCCTCGGCATCGGTATTACCTACCTCGACATCTACTCCATTTGGATAGCGGATAATATCTCCAGGTACCATGGAATCGCTGTTTATTACGTTTTGAGAACAGGCAAGATAGCATCTTACATGGCGTCTAAGTCCCATGCCAATAGCCAAAGCCAAAGCACAGGCAAGATTGACGGCACCGGTTTTATCAGTACGCATATCTGCCATAAAATTATCAGGCTTGATGTTATAGCCACCAGAATCAAAGGTTATGCCCTTACCCACAAGCGCAACATCCGGCGTATGCTCCTCATCCATGCCCTCAGGTAAATATTCAATAACGCCCATCACTGCATGAGCAGCAGCACCCACGGCATTAAGACCGCTATAGCGCTTAAATTGCTCATCCTTTGATGAGAACACCACCATGTTAAGCTTACCCTTAGTAAGATCAGCGGCATTTTTGCAGATCTCACCTAAAGATTTCATCATGATCTCAGGTAGGCAATCGGAAGAGCCAAGATCTGCAAGTCCGCGGGCGGTGGCAACCATGGCAAACATCCAGGTAATAGTACGAAGTGCTGAACGACTTAAGGGAAGAGCTACCGTCAAGGGCTTGGTTTCACCGCTATAGAGCGCATTTAAGAAATTTAAGCCATCCCAAGGCTCAAATTCACCACCATAAATAAGCTTTACTTTAAAAAGGCCATGCGCGGCCAAAATACGGCCACAGCGCATAAAAGGAAATTCGGCATCCTCTGGTACATAGACTTGTACGCAGTTTCTAGATATTGCGACAAAATTTGCTGACTCATCATAAGGAGCAGGAGCCTTGCCTAAGCATAGCTGAACCTCCATCAATCCATCAGGGGCGTCATCGTAGGAATAAAGCTTAAGTTCCATATTTTTTATCTCTATTTGGTGTTTAAACGTAATTTGGCTACAGTCTGTTCAATATCATCACAGGCTATATCAATCTCATTTTCGGTGGTAAAGCGTCCAAGCGAAATACGCAGTGAAGCGCGAGCAAGATCCTCAGACAACCCAATACCCGTCAGAATATATGAGGGCTTGAGGGTTGCAGAAGAGCAAGCAGAACCTGCAGAGACCGCCACCTTTGTTAAAGAGGGAATAAGCATTGCCCCATTTATAGAGTCAAAGCTTACCGATAAAATACCGGGCACATGATGATCCACGCTTCCATTAATAATAGCGCCATCTATTTTGGATAGACGTGCAATCAATTTATCGCGCAGGGCATTCATGCGTTTGGCATCCTCTTGCCCCTGCTCTTTCATGATCTCAAAGGCCTTGCCCATGCCTGCAACCTGATGGGTAGGCACCGTGCCACCACGCATGCCCTTCTCCTGACCGCCACCTAATATCTGCGCCGTAAGCGGAATATCTTGACTACGCTTAATATATAAGGCGCCAACTCCCTTAGGACCACAGACTTTTTCTGAGGTTAGCGTTGCAAGTGAGACCTCATTATGGCCAAAATCGGTTTTGATATAGCCTGCACTTTGCGCAGTATCGGTATGGAAAAATGCTCCATGCTCATGACAAAAGCTTGCTAGGGCCGCGACATCACACACCGAGCCTAAGACGCTATTAGCCTGCGCAATGGAAACTAAGAAAACATTCTCGTCAAAATGCTCTTTTAATAGCTCAACATCTACGATGCCATCTTTATGAGGAGTAAGATAGGTTACCTCATATCCTAAGTTCTCCAAACGCTCACAGGCCTCTAATACTGCCTTATGCTCAATTTTGGAGGTGATCACGCGAAATCTTTTATCACCCTTTTCTTTAAGCGCCTGAGCAAGACCTAAAATTGCGAGATTATTAGCCTCAGTAGCACCTGAGGTAAAGACTATTTCAAGCGGAGATACTCCAATTAACGAGGCAACTCTATCACGGGCAGTCTCCACGGCTTCAGCAGCCTCCCAACCATATACATGATCCTTGGCATGGGGATTGGCAAAGGCACCATCAATTTTTAGGCAGTTTACCATCTCCTCAATAACTCTAGGATCCGTTGGAGTTGCGGCCGCATAATCTAAATAAACAGGACGAATCATTTCCATAGCTCCTAGCGCATTACTCGTGGATATGGGTTACAGCCATCGCGAAGACCTTTTCTACATGATCATCGTTTAGGGCATAGAAAACACGCTTGCCATCGCGCTTTAGGCGCACCAACTTATTTAAACGCATATTGCTTAGCTGATGAGAGACCGCAGACTTAGTCATCTCTAAAATTTCAGCAAGATCGCTTACACATAGCCACTCATGCTGCTGTAGCGCATCCACAATACTAATGCGCGTAGGATCGGCTAAGGCCTTAAAAAACTCTGAGATGACATCGACGTCATCCTGAGGAAGCATGGCATTTCTTACTGCGGCAATTTCGGCACCAGATAAACTCTCATCCTTATTGATTTTAGGATCGCTCATCAAAACTCCTCTTTAGAGACGTGGGCTATCGTCACTTAGCTTATAGATATTATGCTTACGTCCTAAATCCCTTAGGATCCTTACTGCATAGCGATATTCTAAAAAAGCATAACGATGGGTGGCAGCTGCTAATGACATCAGATCATAACAGAGGCGCTCTTCATCATCTATGAGCTTTAACATGCCTAGATAAAAATAGCCCTCACACAAATGATCGGCAAATTCCTCAACCTCGGACCTGTGGGTCTTTATCTCATCAAAGAATTCATCCTCATCGATTTGCCCTAAATAGAGCTTAACTATGTTATAGCCCCAATTATCATGCTTTAACTTCTCATCTGCGTGGAGATAACGAAGCTTTAAAGCCGAGAGTGCTCTATCCTTACCTACAATTGAGCTTTCGCAAAGATATAACCATAGCATGCGATAGGGATCATTGCGATCTGCTTTATAGAAGGTTATAAAATCAGGCAAGGCCGTGGCCGCACGTCCTGCAAGATACAAAACTATCGCGCGATTAAAATTAACATAGGCATCATTAGGATCAAGCTCTAAGCCTGAATCAAAGGCATCTAAGGCCTCTTGAAAGCGCCCATCCTCTGCAAAATATATTCCTATAAAATTATAAGCTGGAGCAAAACGACGATCCTCACTTAGGGCATTTAAAAACATGGAACGCGCCGTAGTCTGCATGCCTAATCTATCGTAAATAATACCTAGCTCATAGAAAACCTGTGCTCTATCCTTATGCGTAACGGCTTTGGTTTCAAGCACACGGGAAATATTGATAAGTAGCATCTGATCGCGAATGGCACTTTCATAATAAGGCAAGGCAAACATCACATGCTCACTTTTAACGGTAAAGGGCTTTTTAAACTCATCCAAAGCCTCATCAATAGGCTCATGATTGGAGGATGAGCAGGAGGCCAAAGACAAACAAAGGCCCAAGGCGACCGTCGCGCCTAGGACCTTGAATAAATTTATGGATGACACTTGTGACTAATCCATAGACTCCATAACTTCAGTCTCATGCTTCTCAACCTTACGCGGAGCTAGCTGCTGGCGGGTAATGCCTAAGAGCAAGGTCCAGGTGGAGGCCACATAGATTGAGGTAATGGTACCAAACACAATACCTACAAACAAAGCTAAGGAGAAGCCATAGATCATAGGACCACCAAATACCATTAGGGACACTACAGTAATTAAGGTAGTACCAGAGGTAATGATGGTACGTGAAAGGGTTTGGGTTAAGGAAATGTCAAACAAATGCTGCATTTCAATGCTACGGGCAAGCTTAACTGCATTTTCACGTATACGATCAAACACCACGATCTTATCGTTTAGAGAGTAACCAACAACGGTTAAAACAGCTGCTAGCACCGTCAGATCGTATTCAATCTGGAAGAAGGAAAATACACCCATAACCACGATCACGTCGTAGGCCAAGGAGATAACTGCACCAGTTGCCATTCTCCACTCAAAGCGGAAGGCGATATAAGCCAAAATAGCAATGAGGGACACCACGATGGCCAGCACTCCACTTTCAACGAGCTCTTCGCCGACTGCAGGACCGACGTACTCAGAGCGTGAAAGCTTAACCTCAGGATCAATGGTTTTAGAGGCAGCCACAACTTTATTAGTTACAGTCTGCTGATCTAGCCCTTCCTTAGGTGCCACACGAACCATCACTGATTTGGTAGATCCAGAATACTGAGCAGAGCCCTCAATACCCTGAGCCAAATAGGCCTGACGTACAGTCTCCAAATCCACACCGTTGGTGTATTCAGTTTCAACAACCACACCACCGGTGAAATCCAAGCCCCAGTTTAAGCCCTTGACACACATGGAGACGATGCTAGCGATGACCATCAAAAAGCATAGTACCTCGACGACCATCTTAATTTTCATGAAGGGGATAACCACCCCTTCCTTAATAAATTGCATCATGATAAGAGATCTCCTAAATGCTCAGCTTCTTAAGGTTGGTGCGAGAGCCCCATACCCAGTTAACAATTGCACGGCAGGCAGTAACTGCGGTAAACATGGAGCTGGCCAAGCCAATCATCAACACCAAGGCAAAGCCCTTCACCGAGCCAGTACCCACCATAAAGAGGATAAGACCGGTGATAAAGGTAGTGATGTTAGAATCAGCAATGGTCACGAAAGCACGCGCATAGCCCTCATGGATTGCAGCCTGTACCGGACGTCCAGCACGAAGCTCTTCACGTATACGCTCATAGATAAGCACGTTGGCATCCACGGCCATACCTAAGGTGAGCACAATACCTGCAATACCAGGCAAGGTCATAGTAGCCCCTGGGATCAAGGACATGATACCTACCAATAGCACTAGGTTAAAGAGCAAGGCCAAATTGGCAATAATACCAAAGCCCTTGTAGTAGATGATCATAAATACGAGCAGGAAGAATATGCCATAGAACATAGCCTTCAAACCGTTATCGATGTTCTGCTGACCTAAGGATGGTCCGATGGTACGCTCTTCAACAATCTGAATAGGAGCAATCAAGGCACCGGCACGCAACAGCAGTGCTAGATTATGAGCCTCTTTACTTGAGCTAATACCAGTAATACGGAAGCTTGAGCCTAAGCGTGACTGAATGGTTGCCACATTAATAATCTGCTCAACCTTACGGAATTTAGGCTTATAACCAGGATCTCCTGGCTTTAAGGCATTAGGATCATCGCTTTCGATGGCCTTAAACTCAATAAAGTTGGTAGCCATGGGCTTACCGATATTGTCCTTAGTGAAGGTGGACATAATAGTACCACCGCGAGAATCTAAGGAAATATTAACCTGCGGACGACCATTTTCATCAGTGCTTGAGGAAGCATCAACAATGTGATCACCAGTTAAGATGACCTGCTTGTTAACCACTACCGGATAATGTCTTTGATCGTAGAGCACCTCAGTGCCTGCAGGAACGTGACCTGAGGCGGCGGCACCAACATCGGCGGTGTTATCAACCAAGCGGAATTCCAAGGTTGCAGTAGCTCCTAAGATTTCCTTAGCACGAGCAGTATCCTGAATTCCTGGCAACTCAACTACCACGCGATCGGCACCCTGACGCTGTACCAAGGGCTCAGCTACACCTAGCTCATTAACACGGTTTCTGATGATGTTGATGTTTTGATCAACAGCATTAGTACGTACCTCAGAGAGCTTTGCCGGAGTCATGGAAGCGCGAATATAGAAGCGGCCATCATTAGGATTGTCGTAATCCTGGAGCTTAAAATCCTTGTGACGAGCAGATAAGGTCTTCATAGCCTCATCACGAGTTTGCGCATCACGGAAGGCTACGACTACATTATCGCCCTCAGCTCTAGCACCTGCTAGACGAATGCCGGCGTTACGAAGCTCAGTTCTAAAATCGTTTACCAGCTGATCGGTCATCTTCTTCATGGCTGAATCCATGTCAACTTCCATGAGGAAGTGCACACCACCACGAAGGTCAAGACCAAGCTTTAGGGGATGCATGCCCATAGAGCGCATCCAAGCAGGAGTTGCTGGAGCTAAATTTAGCGCGGTAACGAAATTATCGTCTAAAACCTGATTAGCAATATCGCGAGCAAGCAACTGTTCCTCAGTATTCTTGAAGCGTACTAGTAGCTGACCATTTTCTAACTCATAGTCACCACTAATATTCTTGCTTTCAAGTGCTTGCTGCACCTTAGTGAGAGTTGCCTGCTCTACATCAAGACCTCTAGCACCAGAGATCTGCAAAGCGGGATCTTCACCATATAAATTAGGAAGAGCATAGAAGGCGCCGATCAAGATGATCACCACCACCATAATATTCTTCCATAAGGGGAATTTGTTTTGCACTTTATAACTCTTGAAATCAGGCCGCGACAAAGCGCGGCCATAATAGAGATGATCTTAAGAAATTACTTGTTCTCTTCAGCCTTTACAGCTTCAGTGGCAGGAGCAACGGTCTCTTCTTTAACAGCCTCAGCAGGAGCCTCGGTAACTGCCTCAGTAGTCTCAGCTAGAGCAGGGGTTGCACCCTTAGCTACATTCTTCTTGTTGTTTTTCTTAGCTACGTTTTTCTTCTCAACAGCTATAGCAATCAAGGTGCCCTTAGGAAGAACAGCTACAACATAGTTGCGCTTCATCTGCATGGTAACGCCATCAGCAACGTCAACTAATACATATTCCTTATTGTCAGGAAGCTTAACAATACGACCTGCAATACCACCATTGGTTAAAACCTCATCGCCTACGGAGAGATTATCTAGAAGCTTCTGCATCTCTTTGCGTTTTTTAGAATTAGGACGCATGATGAAGAAATAAACGGCGATCATACATACAGACAGAACGATGATCATGGAAAGATCACCACCAGCCTGTGGAGCGGCATCGGCGGCGTAAGCGGCTGAAATAATATTCATTGTTTTTAACCTGCAGTGTTGATGCCCCTTAGGGGCTGACTTAAATACAGCTGACTAATATAACACAAATAATGTGATATATATGACAAAAAACCGCGACAGCCTATGGGGGCTTTTCGCGGTCTTGCTTGTTTTTTATGAAAGTTTTCTAAAAATCAGATTTTTGCCTTTTCAGGATAACCCCAGACTTTGTAAAAATCCTCGGCAAATTGCTCTAATCTGTCTTCCTCAATGGCCTGTCTAATATCTGCCATAAAGTGCTCATAGAACCAAAGATTATGCAAGGTATTAAGATGAGCACCTAGGATCTCATTGCATTTATCTAGATGATGCAAATAAGCCTTAGAATAATTTTGGCAGGTATAGCACTGACAATTTGGATCCAAAGGTGAGGTATCAGATGCATATTTGGCATTACGAATACGTACTACTCCTTGGGAGGTAAACAAATGGCCGTTTCTTGCATTGCGCGAGGGCATCACGCAATCAAACATATCAACACCATTTAACACACCTTGCAAGATATCCATTGGAGTACCAACGCCCATGAGATAACGCGGATGATCCTGAGGCATCAAAGGAGTGATGTGGTTAAGCTCTCCATACATATCCTCCTTAGGCTCACCTACTGCCAATCCTCCGATAGCATAGCCATCAAAGCCAATATCGGTAAGTCCCCTTAACGAAGCCTCACGCAGATCATGATCGGTACCGCCTTGAATAATGCCAAACAAAGCATTCTTATTTTCAAGCCTTGCCATCTCCTCACGACAACGTTTAGCCCAGCGCAAGGATAATTCCATAGCACGCTTCATCTCTGAACGCTCAGCAGGAAGTGCAATGCATTCATCAAACTGCATCACGATGTCAGAGTTTAAATCATGCTGAATTTGCATAGAAATTTCAGGAGATAAAAAGAGCTTAGAGCCATTAATAGGATGACGAAAATGTACGCCCTCCTCGGTTACCTTACGAATACCTGCAAGAGAGAAAACCTGAAAGCCACCTGAATCAGTAAGGATAGGACCATTCCAATTCATGAACTTGTGCAGGCCACCATGAGCTCTAACTACCTCACGACCAGGGCGTAGCCACAAATGGAAGGTATTGCCTAGCAAAATATCTGCGCCCATTTCGCTGATGTGCTCAGGACGCATGCCTTTTACCGTAGCCTGAGTTCCCACAGGCATAAAGGCTGGAGTTCTAACAGTACCATGGGGCAATTCAATAGCACCAAGACGGGCACGACCACAGGTCTTTTTAACAGTAAATTTCATTTATTATTTTTGTTCTCAGAGTACAAGCCAAAAGCTTCTTATTCTTAAATCAATTGCCTAAATCAAGGATCACTTAGCTGACGGAGGCAAATCCTCGAAGGCCTGATCATTTTTAGTAATGAACATGCAATCACCATAGCTAAAGAATTTATAACGCTCAGCTACGGCATGTAAATAGGCCTGCATAGTATGGCTGTAGCCTGCAAAGGCTGATACGAGCATGATCAAGGTTGACTCAGGCAAATGGAAATTGGTTATCAAGCCATCAATTACGCGATACTTATATCCTGGGAAGATAAAGATCGAGGTATCAGCAGAGAACTCCACAATAGGATCGCTTGAGCCTATCTTTTCTGCATATTGAGCAGCGCTCTCAAGTGAACGCACCGCAGTTGTTCCCACAGCAATAACTCTATGCCCTGCTTTATGCGTAGCAATTACTGCATCAGCAACTTCTTTTGATAAATGGACATATTCTGAATGCATATGATGCGCACTGATATCATCCTCTCTTACCGGCTGGAAGGTACCTGCGCCTACATGCAAAGTACAAAATACCTGATTTACGCCCATTTCCTTAAGCTCAGCTAGCTGCTTTTCATCAAAATGAAGCCCTGCAGTTGGAGCCGCCACTGCTCCTGGAACCTTACTATATACAGTTTGATAACGCTCTCTATCAACTGCCTCATCAGGTCTATCTATATAAGGAGGAAGCGGAATATGACCTGTAGCATCTAATAGCTCTAAAATAGGAGAGCCATCAGTGGTTTCAATTTTAAAAAGCTCACCATCACGACCCCTTACCGTAAGTTGCTGTCCGCCCTCAAGCGTGATCACCGCCCCAGCCTTACAAGCCTTAGAGGCCTTCATATGCGATAAGGCGGAAGTCTCATTGACGATACGCTCAATTAAAAACTCAACCGCGCCACCTGTTTCCTTATGACCATAAAGTCTTGCAGGGATCACCTTAGTATCATTAAATACCAATAAGTCTCCAGGCTCTAGGAAGCTCTTTAAATCATAAAAATGCTGATCCTTATATGATCCATCGGCGCCATTAAGACACAGCATACGACAGCCAGTACGCGCCTCACTTGGATATTCAGCTATCAGTTCATGTGGAAGATCAAAATTAAAATCACTACGTAGCATGCTAAGACCTATCCTCCAGAACAAACATTCAACAACTACCTCAATAATTTCTGCAAAAAAAATCTGCAACAGTATACATGCAAAATTTTCACACGGCCTTAAAGCTTAAGCATATATTTTGGCGCAGATCCTATAGCTTGGAGCTAATTTCTCTTGCTCTAGCTTAAATTTTCGCTTTTAAAACAATCCTATTTATTCCACCGTAGGCACAATCACGCGCTCTAATAAGGAAAACATTGCATCATCAAGCTCAGATGGAGATTTAATTACGCGACTATCAGGAATTAAGCTCTTGATAAAATCTAGCCTAATACCTATTCCATAAACCTCAATTCCCTGTGCCTTAAGATGATCATAGGCAAGACGTGCTTGCTTGACGCTATCTGGGATCCCGTCAGTTAGCACCAATACTATATGTCTTTTGCAATGAGTATCCTTAACACAAGCAGCCGCATGCCATAGCGCCTGAGCTAAGGGCGTGGAGCCTCTTGGTCTTTGATCGAAAAAAGCCGCCCTTGCTCTTACCTTCTGTCCTGCGCTCAAGGCCATTTCAATCTCTGTTCTCATTCCTGGGAAGAAAGAACACATAGGTACGATACCATCCGTACCATCTAAAGCCATAGCTAGGGATAAAGCACAACGACAGGCTGCCTCACAGCGTGATAGCTCCTCGCCATCGCAGGTAAGCATGGAGCCTGAGACGTCAACCAAGAGATGCACTGAGGTAGACATGCCCTCCTCATCTACTCTGTCATAGAAGATATGATCCTCACCAAGAGAGCTTAATACTGCCTTATAAGGATTAATGCGACGTCCACTTCTGCGTCTGCCACCTAGGGAATCAATATAGGTTCTAATTTTATAAAGCAGACGACGTCTAAGCTCGGCAGAGCCTTCAATATTGTTGATAAAATCAGCTCTTCCGGTAGTGCATTGGCCAACCTCGAAGGTTCCAAGATCATCACGCGCGCTCTCCATGGACTCATATACTGCACTCAATGTGGCCGCTGGATTGCAAAGCGGTGATACATTTTCAAAGGTATTGTCAGTACTGTCCTTTAAGGCATAGCAATGCTGCCAAAGCTCAGTGCTCATCTTAGGACCTTGAGTTCTGCGTCTTCTTTTTGGATAAGCACTCTCATCATAATGAGCCTTTTCCTTGAAGCACTTGGGAGTATTTAGAATATTGATAATGGCAGTTGCGATATCTATACACTGCTTGGTACTCTTAGCATAGACTACTCTAAGAGTAGTCCTTGAAACCTCGCGCAGGCACCTATGATCCATACGCGATCTTAAGTTTTTATAAAGAAGAGCTGCTCTTCCTCTTAAAACCGCAAAGCGCTGACTATAGCTTCCGGCATAGCAGAGAATGAAGGATAACAAAACCTGAAGCACCGGCAGAGTGGGAATGCTTTTGGCATATTTATCCCATTCACCGTCATCATAGGAATTTAAAAGCTCAAGATTTTCCCACACCCCAATGAAGGAGGCGCCGATTAGTCTTTCAACGCGCGCATCCTCAAGTACATTTACCAAGCTTTTAAAGAGGAAGTTGTCACAGGATTTTCTGAAGCTTTCAAAATCGCTATAGCGCAAATGAGCAGCCTCATGAGCCAAATACCCATAGGCAAGTCTTGCCTTCATGGGATCCTTTAAATTAAGACGAGGAATGGTGATCTGCTTACCGTCTGTATATGCCTGACTGCCTTGCATGCGTACGTTAACGCCGAAGGTTCTAGCATAGTTGGTCACGATAATAGGCAAAGCTCCAGCAATGGTATCTTTCATAGTGAGTCCTCCGCGGCTATGCCTATTATGCCAGAGCAAAACTTATGCTAAACCTATGAAGACAAAATTTAACCTTTCACCTGAGTCAAACAAAAAAAGCATTTTGATGCTAAAATCTTTGATATTGACCAAAAACAAATGGACTTTCCATGAGCACACTGAATTTCACCAAGGTTTTCAGCTATCGCGAGCATGTGGCACGCTCAAGCACCTGGGGACATCATTTTCTGTTCCTAAACCTAATCCTCTCTAGCATCATTGGCTTTGTCTACCTCTATGCAGCTCCAGCATCCTCGAGCTTTTTAAGCTTTGGCTATTTGCTTTGCTCTTGGCTTGGCCAAATGTGCTTTTTAAGCTGCGTGGTATATCTTTTAATACTCTTTCCCCTAACCTTTATTGGAAACTTTAGGATCTACCGCGTTCTGGCAGTTATAGTCACGGTGCTTTTTGATGCCTTTTTGCTCTTCGATGTAAAGCTCTATTTGGCAGCTAAGGTGCATCTATCTATTCCGGTTTTACATCTCATGTTTGAGGATTTGGACTTCTCCACGGGCCTCAACTATAACTTCATGCTAATTGCAGTTCCTATAGTTATTCTCTTACAGCTAATTGCCGCTAAGCTCTCAACCCGTGAGCTCTATAAAACTCGCCATAACTATTTCCCCTTGGTATTTTGCTCTATTGCTGTCATCGCCTTTTTAACAAGTCATGGATTAAGTGCTTGGGCAGATGCCTCAGGCTATCGCGGTATTACCGCCATGCGCAATGTCTATCCAGCACACTATCCCCTAACTGCCAGATCCTTCCTCGCAAATCACGGCTTAAATATTGAAAATAATATAGATAAGGATGGAGATAGCAGTATTCACTATCCGCTATCTGCTATAGAAACAGATGAAAGCACCGCGTCCTATGCGCAGATCGTTACCATTTTTATCAATGGTCTTTCCTATTCAGATCTCAATGCTGAGGATACGCCCAATCTAATTGCCTTAAAGCAAAGCTACCAAAGCTTTGAAAATCACTACCTACCCTATAGCGAGCGCAATGATAACTACTTTGCCTCAACCTTTGGTCTTCCTTTGCAATATGCTGAAGCCGTCAAGGCAAGTCATGTTTATCCGGTAGTGCGTGAGGAGCTCTTTCGTAACGAATACAGCATACGCATGATCGAGTCTAAGGCTGGACAAGAGCCTGTTTTGGCAATTCCCCATGGCTTAAAATCCTTTAATTATACGGAAGTCAACAGCGATCTTGAGGCCTTTGACAAGGCTAAGGCTAATATCCAAAACTACAATGAGGAACGTCGTATCGCTCTTACCCTATCCCTAAATTCTCTTTGTAAAAATACTTCAGAGCGAGAGCATCGCCTAGCCTTAAAACGCATTGACTCTGCCCTATCTCAATATATTGATGATTTAAATAATGCTGATCTTTTAAATAAAAGCCTAGTTATCATCACCTCAAGTGAGGGCTCGCCGTTGCTAAAAGATGAAAACAGCATCTACCCTCGTCAGCGTCAGCATGTGCCTATGATCATTATTTGGCCTAATGGTCAGCACCGTGCCGTAAGCGAGGATGCCATCACCTCTCACTTTGATATCTCTCCTACCATAGGGCGAGAAATTTTAGGAATAGTATCCGACAGCTCCACCTATTCCTTAGGCAAGGATATGGCAGTGCCGGCTAAGCGTAGCTACATTACCACCACCTCTGATGACTCCTTGGTCTTGATAGGTGATAGATCTGTCACCATATATAAGAGCAATGGAGATGCGTTCACCGAAAATGGTGGCAACAAGACTGCGATTAACCCAGATCTTGAGCATCTTATTGGTGCTACGCGCGAACTTAATCGATTCAAATAAGAAAGGAAGCAAGTTATGCTGCTTACAGAGCAAAACGTACAACAGGTGATCCTACAGGGATCTCAAGATAAAGCCGTATTCGTATATTTCTTTGCTAATGCTCCTGAATGTGAACAGGCTAATACCGCAGTTAAGGCTTCTGTATCTGAAAACAATCCCTATATTTCACTTGCTGAGGCAGATGTAACTACAGCTGTTGGTCAGGCCGTGGCTATGCAGCTAGGCCTACGTTCAGTACCGGCTCTCATCGTATTTAAAAAAGGTCAGCCCTGCGATGCCTTGCAGGGAGATGAGGTGGTAAGTGGTATTAGTGATCTTGTAAAAAAATACCAGCCCTCCGAGTCTGAGCTTTTAATACGTGAGGCGATGGAGCTTGAGGCTGCAGGTGATCTTAATGCAGCCATCGCTAAGGCTTGCAAGGCCTATGAGGCTGATCCTAAAAAACTTGATACCAAGCTTATTTACGCTCGTATGTGCATTAAGGCCAAGCGTTGCGACAAGGCCCATGAGCTTTTGGATAACCCCGGCCGTGAGGAGCAAAATTCTCAGGATTACAAGGATTTAATCTCCGCCCTCACCCTTGCTGAGCAAGCTGTAGATAGCCCTGAGCTTAAGAAGCTTCGTGATGAGCATGAGGCAGATCCTAATAACGACGAGCTTACCTCAAAATATGCGGCAGCTTTGTCTGAGGCTGGCAAGCACAAGGAGGCCTTGGACATGCTACTTGCAGTTTTAAAACAGGATCTTAGCAAGCAGGAAATTAAGAAAACCTATATTGATATTCTAAGCACGCTTGCAGGCGATCCGCTACAAAAGACCTATCGCGGCAAGCTCTATACCTTAATGTATTAAGATGTATTAAGATTTTGCTAAGCTACAAGGCCTCGCAACTGCGAGGTCTTTTATTTTTAGATCATGCTTTTTAAGGCTTTGGCAGTGAAGCAGGAGGCTCTGCTGAATCTTCATTATTCACACTAGGCCACTGCGAAATAATAGTTTCAATAAAGCGAGCCAAAGGAATAGAAAACACCACGCCCCAAAAGCCCCAAAGGGTGCCGAAGATCAAAATGGCACATAAAATAGTGAAGGCATCAAGATCCATGGTCTTTGAGAATAATAAAGGCGTTAGCACATAGCTATCAACAAGTTGCAACACCATCCATGCAATCATGAAATAAACAAAAAATGAGGTAAAACCAAATTGAATGGCCGCAAAGAGCAGCACTGGCACGCCCACTAACACCGCACCTACATAAGGGATCACCACCGAAAAGCCCATTGCAATTCCCAAAAGCACCGCATAATGCAATCCAAAGAACCAAAAGACGATACAGTTGGCGATACCTGAAATTACGATATGCATTAAGGAGCCATTTACATAGGAGTGAAGCTGCTCATTAAGCTTAGGCCAGAATTTATGAATTAAGGCACTATCTGATGGCAACACATATTTAAGCATGCGCTCTTGAAGCACACGCTTATTTAAAAGCATTAAAAACATCAAAATTGGCACTATCACCAGATTTATTGCCCAAGACATGGCATTTACCACTGAGGGCATCACATTATCCTTCAAAATCTGCGCCGTATTGGTCATAAGAGAGGTGCGCAGATTGTGGGAAAAGCTTTCAATGCGATCTAAAGAAAGCATTGAGGGCAAGGGATCTGGCAAAGTATCTATGAAGGAATAAACTTTGCGCGCAACCGCCGCATCCAAGGCACTACCTGATAGGGATATTCCATCATTTGCCTCACGGGAGGCTTCTTTATCGTTAACTATCTCAGCACTATCCACATCAGCAGTCACCGGTGCATCAAGCTGCTGACTTTGCTGCAGTGAATCCTGACTGTAGAGCACCAAGGCATCATAGAAATCGGCGCCCTGCTTAACTACCTTAGGTGCCACAAATAAGAGCACGCCCACACAAAAGCCTATAAAAATCGTCATTACTATAGTGGATGCACACTTTCGTCCTAGATTAAAGCGCCTTTTCATCCACATCACTGACCAGTCAAGCACATAGGCAAGACACAAGGCTACGATAAGCTGACCAAAGAGCCACATGAAGTAATAGACGATGATGAAGACTGCTAATAGTACCAAGGCAAACTCAACGGTGCCGGGGGCAGAGAAATTACGACGATACCAATTTCTAAAAAGATTAAACATGTTCACTTGCTATACAGATTTAAGGCAATATTTTTCTTCTCTCCATTATAAAGATCTTTAAGATCTTTGCTTTGAATATTAAGATGGTGAGTATTGATTTTGCTAAGGATGCGGAGTTTTCTATGCGCTCATTTTTGTTAAGTGTACTGACAGCCTGTACGCTATGTGTAAGCTCACAGGCACTAAGTGACGAATATGCGCTTCCAGAAATAGGCACGGCAGGTGTGGTTGGACTTACCGTGCAACGAGAGATGCAATTAGGCCAATACTTTTTAAGACAGGCTCATGCATCGCTACCCATCATCGGCGATCCAGTTATGAATGAATATCTAAATTCAATTGGATCAAAGCTGTTGCTTGCAGCTAAGGGTGTACGCTTTCCCTTCACCTTCCTAACTATATCTAATCAAACTCTCAATGCCTCGGCATTTTTAGGAGGCATAGTTCAGGTAAATACTGGTCTTTATCACTATGCCGATACTGAAGATGAGTTTGCCTCGGTGCTAGCCCACGAAATATCTCACGTAACCCAACGTCATATTGCCCGCTTCATCGAAGCGCAGATCCAAACCTCGACGCTATCAGCAGCCGGCATTATCGGATCTATTGTGATGAGCATTATCAACCCTGCAGTAGGCATGGCCGCCTTAAGCACCACTGTAGGTGCGCAGGCACAATCGCGCATTAATTTTACCCGTGATAATGAGTATGAGGCCGATAGAGCTGGCATCGATCTGCTCTATCGTGCAGGCTTTAACCCCTTTGGCATGGCTGATATGTTTAGGCTACTGCTTGCCAAGCAGGGAAACATCAATCCCTCCTTTGCCATGCTCATCGATCACCCGCTCTCTGAGATCCGTGTATCAGAGGCTGAAAGCAGAGCCTCGCAGCTTGGACGTCGTAAAAATTCCACTAACGTAAATTATGATCTGGCTCGTGCAAGAGTTGACGTGCGCTATATGGGGGTACGTGATTTTCATACCCTCAAGCAATCTCTTGAGGTCAATCCCTTTAAGCGCAGTGAGGCTTATACTCAATATGCGCTCGCTCTTACCTGTTATGAGCTTAAGCAATATGATGAGGCTTATTCTCACCTAAATCGCTTAAATAATCTTAGCAACAATGTCTTTGTTTTGGATTTAAAAACCGATCTTGATCTTGCAACTAACAAAGCCTCCGCCGCCGTTGCCCGTCTTGAGGCTCCCTATAGAAAAAGCCCTAATAATGAGGCCCTTGCCTTAAATCTTGCTAACGCTTATAAGGAAGCAGGTCGTCCGCAAAATGCTGTTAAGGTGCTAAATGATTTTCTAAAGAAGAATCCAGATAACGTGGATGCCCTATCCTTGCTTACCCAAAGTGCCCTTGATATGCATGATAGATGCACTGCACTGCAAAGCCGTGGCCGTCAATTTGCACTCTCTGCCCAATATCCACAAGCCTTAAATGCTTATTCTCAGGCTATGAATTACTGTGCCAGCTCCTATGATAGAGATATCATCCGTGCGCGCATTGCCAAGACCTCAGAGCAACGTAGCTTTGATGAAGAAATTGAGAAGAATATGCGTTAGAGGCCTAGAACTTTCTTTACAAAGGGTACAGTGATCCCTCTTTTTTCTTGTAGCTGTACCCTATCAAGCTTATCTAGCAGTGCAATAAGCTCAGGCATATCTCTATTGCAGTGACGCACCATGAAGCTTGCCACACTCTCTGATAGCGCATAGCCACGAGCCTTACCACGTAAGATCAAGGCCTCGATACAATCCTTTTCAGATAAGGGCTCAAGATTTATGAAAATACCAGAGCCTAGACGAGTATTGAGATCGTGACGCTCAAAGGGGATGCGATCAAAGGAGGGAGTTGAGGAAATTATTAATGTTCCCTTAGGAGCATCATACCAACGGTTAAATAATGAAAATACCGCAAGCTCCCAAGAAATATCTCCGGCAATGGCATCAACATTATCAATTAAAGTAACCTTTGGTAGCTTAATATCGATAAATTCTGGAGAAAATGCTTTAGCAAGACCTAGATCAACATTAAAGGCCTCAGGGATCTCAAGGGCCACAGCCGAAAGCAAATGGCTCTTGCCACTACCCTTAGGACCAGTTACCAGATAAAAATCGTGACTTCCCTCGCTTGCAGCCTTAGACATAGCATCTATCAATGCACTGCCCTTAGCCTTTACGAAGGTTGCAAAATTCTCCTGATCACGAAGACGAATTGGCAAGGCCTCCTGATGAGGTTCATTCTGCGCCAACTCTTTGTCCATTAAATTAATCCTCAACTAGCTGACTTTGATTAACTCTTGGCTGTAAGCCTTGTGGAGTTACCACCATCTGTGCCTTGGAATTACGCACTGCGGCATTATTTCGCATGGAGCTTAATGTTGCACTCTTATAGGATGGAGATCCAACACGTCCATCACGTCCAGAGGAGGCTAGCGTAAGCCCTGAGCTGTAGCTATACATCCAATTACCAACCTTACTAAAACCAGAGGCATGTGCCAAAGTGCCATCTAATATAGAGGGGGCGGCACCTGTGGGAACTTCAAATACCACGCCCTCAGGAAGCCAAGCCGAGGCTGATGAGGAGGCCTCATAGCCAAAGGTAATTAACTGTCTACGAATAGCACCTAGATCCTGAATATTATTTACGCCAGTGATAAGCACGCGTACAAAGCCCTGTCCTGGACCTAATTCCAAAGGATCAGTTGCTACAGCAGTAGCCTCAGTTGCCGCATCTGCGCTCTCCTGCGCATCTGCACTTACATTATCCATTAAGGAGCGCGCAATCGCACTTGCGACCTCGGCTACCACCTCATTGGCATCACCTGATGACTCACCGCTACCTAAATTGCGTCCGCCATCATCGTATAGATTCCATTTAAAGGAGGTATTATCCCCATTTTGCTCCATGGCGGAGGCGATAAAGAATTTGGGAGCATAGCGCTTGGAAGCCTCTGTCACCACCGCATCGTTATGAGTTAGGACGACGTTAGTTGTTACCTGCTGAACATCATCAAGATCCATGAGAGGGAACATGAGATCGAAGCGGGCATTATGGCAGGCATCAGTTAAGGCCTGAGCAAAGCTATGATTAGTGCCACCACCAACCATATGTCCTTCATTTACATCAGCAAGCCAAATTAAAATAGGATCCTTAAGTCCAGACCATGAAACATGTCCGCTTGAGGCTAGCTGAGCTCTGAGCTTTTGCTCATCAAAGCTTAGATTAATGCTATTGCCATTTATAGTTGCTGACGACAGCGCTTGTCCTGCAACAGCGGCTGTTGCCGGATTTAGCTTATCAATCGTAAGAGTAGATGCTACCTGAGTCCAGCCCTCTGCTAAGGCCTTATCAACACCTGATGACAGTGATCCTTGATAGCTTAAGCTACTATCTGCGGCATACGCAGATACACCAAAGGCAAGAGCTGTAATCATCAAAGCATTGCGCATCATATCTAAACTCCAGTTAAGATCACACAAATCTAATCTTTAATTTTACCAAAGCTCAAGCTTTGTTATGCATATAGTTTTGGGATTTTGTTGCGTTCAAAATTCAAAAAAATTAAGGCTCTTTAAGGATATAGCAACAAAAGTTATGCCCAATGCATACGAAAAATGCTTTTTTATTAGCCTTAGCACATCAGATAAGCTAAAATTGCACCCAGAATTTTTTACCCCTTATATGGAGCAGTCATGGCTAATTTAACCTACAAGGAAGCCGGTGTAGATATCGATGCCGGCGAAGAGCTCGTCGAACGCATTAAGGCCCCCGTAAAGCGTACTAATCGTCCTGAAGTTATTGGCGGTTTAGGTGGCTTTGGTGCCCTTACCCGTATTCCTCAGGGTTACAAAAAACCGGTATTGGTCACCGGCACTGATGGTGTAGGTACCAAGCTACGTCTTGCTATCGATTACAATCGCCACTCAACCGTAGGTCAAGATCTGGTGGCAATGTGCGTAAATGATCTTATAGTTCAGGGCGCTGAGCCTTTGCTATTTTTGGATTACTATGGCACTGGTAAGCTTGCAGTTGATACTGCTGCTACCGTCGTCACCGGTATTGCCTATGGCTGTGAGCTTGCAGGCTGTGCCTTAGTTGGTGGTGAGACTGCAGAAATGCCTGGCATGTATGAAGAAGGCGATTACGACTTAGCAGGCTTCTCAGTTGGTGTGGTTGATGAGGACAACATCATCGATGGCTCAAAGGTCAAGGTTGGTGATACCCTGATCGCTATTGCCTCCTCAGGCCCTCACTCTAATGGTTTCTCTTTGATCCGTGCTGTATTAAAGCAAAGCGGTGTGGATGCTGAAGCCTATAAGCTACCTTCTGGCAAGAGCCTACTTGATGCTCTAATTGAGCCTACTCGCATCTATGTAAAGAGCGTCTTAAAGCTAATTAAGGATGTTGAGGTTCACGCCTTAGCTCACATCACTGGTGGCGGCTTCTGGGAGAATATTCCTCGTGTATTGCCTGAGGGTACCTGTGCAGCCTGTGATGGTACCTCCTGGACTCGTCCTGAGGTATTTGATTGGATCCAAGAGGCAGGCGGGATCGATACTCATGAGATGTTCCGCACCTTCAACTGTGGTGTTGGCATGATCGCTGCCATCCCTGCAGATAAGGTTGAGGCTGCTTTGAAATCTCTCAAGGAAAGCGGTGAAACTGCTTGGGTATTAGGTGAGATTAAGCCTGTAGGCGCAGATGGTGCTCAGGTAACTATCTCTGGTATCTAATAGTATCTGATAAAAATCGTTAAATTAAGAAGGCGCCATAGGGCGCCTTTTTTAGTTTAAGCGGTGAGCTCCTCAATGCCACGGATCATGATATGAATGATCATGGTATGAATTTCCTGAATGCGATCAGCAAAGCCAAAATGAGGAATGATAATAGGAAGATCCACTATATCTTTAAGCTTGCCCCCATCCTTACCCAAAAGACAGATGGTCTTCATGCCTCTATCCTTAGAGGCAAGACAGGCCTCGATGATATTTTTGGAGTTGCCTGAGGTGGATATTCCTAAAAAGACATCTCCCTTCATGCCCACGCCCTCAACAAAACGCGAGAAGACATAATCAAAGCCATAATCATTAGCCACACAGGTCATATGTGAGGGATCGCAGATAGCAATTGCCGGCAGAGATTTTCTATCTCCGCGATAGCGACCAGTAAGCTCTTCAGCAAAATGCTGTGCATCACACATCGATCCACCGTTGCCTGCGGTGATTATTTTTCCGCCCTGCTCAATGCTGTGCACACAGATCTCAATTGCCTGCAGGATTAAATCTTGCGTATCAGGTTGCTTAATAAAATCATCTAGCACCTTGCGTGATTCAATTAGATCATCCATTACATTAAAACTAAGCTTCAATTTTTCTTTCCTCCAGCTAAGAGTGCCGCCTCACGCGCCAAATCCTCAGGATCCTTTACCTTTCCTAATACACGATCCTCCCAATGCTTTTGTGCAGCCTCATCTACAGTAAGATAACGCTCCAAAATTATGCGTTCATCAGGAGTGAAAAGTCGTTGCATGAGCTCCTCCTTTTGAGTGCTCATACGTTTTTTAAAATCCTTCTTGCCCTCATCCTCACCTTTAATTAACAGAGGAACCTCAAACCCCGGGCCCCAGTCAGAGCCTGCAGTAGGAGTATTACCATCAGGCCCATCTGAAATCTTATGTACCTGCGCCAAAGATACCAAGGCTGCTCTATGCACTAAGGCTCTATCTTGCTCAGCGCTCATCAAGGGAAGCTGTACGCCCTGAGGTCTTTGCCATTTTTTAGTGACACCAGCAGTTTCCTGAAAGGTAAAGGACTCCTGTCCTCCCGTCATCGCCAGATAGACCTCTGCTAGTAATTGCGAGTCTAGCAAAGCTCCATGCAAGGTACGCATAGAGGCATCAATATCAAAAATATTACATAGGTTATCAAGATTTACCTGATGCCCAGGAACTAGCTTTCTTGCAAGCGTCACCGTATCGACCACATGCGCCATTTCCTCAGTGCGCTCCGTGATCCCCGCAAGCATCCATTCCTTATTTAAAAAGGAGGTATCGAACTTGGCGTTATGAATTAAAAGCTCCGAGCCTCTAATAAAATCGATAATTTGCGCTGCCACATCTTTAAACTTAGGCATGCCCTTGAGCTTATCCCAGGTCCAGCCGTGAATAGCCGCAGCTTCCTCATCTACAGGACGCTCAGGATCGATATAAATCTGAAGCTGACGACCGGTAATGCGTCTGTCTACAATTTCAACGCAGCCCACCTCGATAATACGGTGATCACCGGGAGTGCCATCATCACTCTTACCAGTAGTTTCGGTATCTAGTGCTACATATCTTTTCAAAGCAACTCCAAATCAAGGCAGGAAAAAGACTTTTATCGGCGCTATTTTAGCAAGGCACTAAGGATTAGTAGCATGAAGTCAAGATCACTATACGCGTTATTTAAATTTTACAGAATACGTATAGTGAGCTAAATATCGAGAACATAGACGATTTTTACGCCATTGATACAAAATTCAGCTAAATACAAATT
>CAVHVI010000004.1:0-41618 GCA_963639245.1 Bacteroidaceae bacterium | reverse complement strand
CTCAATCAAGCTCTGCTAAGGATGATAAAGAAGAGGCTGTAGCATCAAATAAAACCATTGTGCCTGAAAACAAGCCACAAGATACCGATGCAGACCTTTCCTTTCAAATAGCTAAAAATGAAAAAGCAAAGCCTCAAAAGGCTATGCCACCTCAGCCAATTGCTGAACGTCAGGGAATTAAAAAGCTACTTTCAGATATGCAAGCTCAGGCGCAAAAGCAAGAGGATATAGAGCTTAAGCATGGCATCAAGAGCTTTGAGAGAAAGGATCTTTTACAAAAGGATCAAGATGCAGAGCTTGCGCATATGCGTGATGAGCTACAGAGTTTAAGAAAGCTCTTGCAATTTGAGCTTGCAGGCTTGATCTCTGATAAGGGTATGCGTGAGCAGCCTATAAGGGCTATGCTTGCTCAAGTTTTATCTGCCTCAGGCTTTGATAAGGAGCTAGCATCAGCTCTTGCATCCTTAGTATCCCCCGATGCCTCCGTAAATTTTGCTTATCGTGAGCTTGCCGATATTTTGGTATCAAAGCTACAAATTGGAGACGATGAGATCATCAAGGAAGGTGGAGTTGTTACCCTAGTAGGTCCATCAGGTGTTGGAAAAACCACCACTATTGCCAAGCTTGCTGCGCGTTTTGTAATTAAATACGGGCCTCAGAGTATTGCCTTAGTTACCTGCGATCACTATCGTATTGGCGCTTTTGATCAAATTAAAACCTACGGTAGGATCATGGGCTGTGATGCTTATGCAGTAAAGTCTTTAGCTGAGCTTACGGAGCTTTTGCCAAAGCTTGCAACTAAGAGCTTGGTGTTAATTGATACTGCAGGAGTTGGTCTTGGCGATGAGCGCTTTGAGATGCAAATAAATGAGCTTAAGGCGCAGAAGGCATTACAGATTAAGCATTATCTGGTGCTACCTGCAACTGCTCAAAGGCGAGTTTTAGAAGAAGCGGGCGCGCATTTTGCATCATTAAGGCCACAAGGCTTAATTTTGACGAAAACAGATGAAAGCACTTCGCTTTGTGATGCCTTGTCATTATGCCTCAAGGCTAATTTGCCCCTATGCTATCTTTCTTGTGGGCAAAGGGTTCCTGAGGATCTTAGACTTGCAGATGCCAAAGCCATCGTAAGAGAGGCTTTGTCTTCACTTGAAAATGAGACGGCGCAAAACGCGCTTGGAGATTTATAAGAACATGAGCACATCTTTGCAAACAAGAAAGGTCAAGGTGATCACGGTAACCGGAGGCAAGGGAGGCGTAGGTAAATCAAGCGTTTCCTTAAATTTGGCGGTTGCTTTGTGTCAGCTAGGCGCTAAGGTGATGCTTTTTGATGCCGATCTAGGCTTAGCCAACATCGATGTGATGTTAGGCTTAAAGGTAAAAAAGAATCTAGGCGATGTCTTAAGCGGCGAGTGTGAGCTCAAAGATATTATTTTGACAGGACCTTGTGGCTTGCGTATTGTGCCGGCCTCCTCAGGTCTTAGACAGATGGCAGAGCTGAGCGTTGAACAGCATGCAGGCTTGATAAGAGCCTTTTCAGATCTTAATGAAGATATAGATTTTCTGATTGTAGATACCGCAGCAGGAATTTCTGATATGGTGCTGTCCTTTTGTAGAGCAGCCCAAGATGTGATGATGGTGGTATGCAATGAGCCTACCTCTGTTGCTGATGCCTATGCGGAGATGAAGGTTTTATCTAATGAATATGGGGTAAATCGCTTTCATATCATAGGTAATAACTTGCATTCTCTTGAGGAAGGCAAGGTGATGTTCGCTAAGCTTTCAGCAGTCACCACAAGATTTTTAAACGTGACCTTAGATCTTTGTGCTTGCATCCCCCAAGATGTAGCCATTCGTAGTGCCATTCGCGCGCGCTCATGTGCAGTAGAACAATATCCGCAGTCACCAGCTGCGAAAATTTTTAAGATGCTAGCTCAAAGAGTAATGCAATGGCCAGTGCCAGAGCTTCCTGGCGGGCACTTGGAATTTTTTGTGCAAAAGCTAGTTGAGCATCAGGATCAAGGTTAGAGTAAGGCTTTTTAAGGATGATAGATGGCTAAAAGTCAGGGCGCCAGAGCTTATCGTGCTATAAGTCGTAACGATATGACCATGAGGGTGGAGCAGTATGCTCCGATCGTTAAGCGTATAGCCTTGCACTTAAAAGCAAGATTGCCTGCAAGTGTTGAGCTAGATGATCTTATTCAATCGGGTATGCTCGGTCTTATGGATGCTCTTACCCATTTTGAGGATGGTCATGGAGCCACCTTTGACACCTATGCCACGATCCGTGTGCGTGGTGCCATGATCGATGAGCTACGTCAGTCTGATTGGGCTCCACGTGCTGTGCATCAAGGAACGCGTCAGATCTCAGATGCCATAGCCAAGCTTCAAGGAAGCCTTGGTCGTCCTCCTAAGGATACTGAAATTGCCGAGGAGATGGGGGTAAGTCTTGATAAATATCGTCAGATGCTACTTGATTCCTCAACCTCTCAGATAATAGGTATTGAGGATTTAGGGGTAACCGACGATGTGATCGCTCAAAATCGTGATCATAAGGAAGATAAACTCTTTGAGCTTTTGGCAGCCTCTGAATTTAAACAATCTCTAGCTTTGGCAATTTCAAAGCTTCCACAGCGTGAGCAGCAGGTTTTGGCCTTGTATTACGATGAGGAGCTTAATCTTAAGGAAATAGGACAGGTTTTAGATCTGTCTGAATCTCGTATTTGTCAAATTATGTCCTCGGCTATTGCAAGACTACGTACAGGATTACGTAAATGGCGGACATAATTTTTTAAAAGCTGTTTAAAACATGCTTTTTTAGGAATTTAAGGTTGCAGGTGCTATAAAAAAGGTGCTTGTAGCCGATATAAGTTAAAGACGGGCAATAATGCTGCTCGCGTTATACCCAAGGTCTCATTTAGGAGCGTTATTGTGGATAAAAGTATCAAGATCCTGATCGTAGATGATTTTTCTACGATGCGTCGCATTATCAAGAATTTGTTGCGTGACTTAGGATACAACAATACCTATGAAGCAGATGATGGTGCTACCGCTTTGCCCATGCTTGAAAATGGTGATTTCCAATTTGTGATCACCGATTGGAATATGCCTATCATGCAGGGCATCGATCTTTTACGTGCCATAAGACGCAATCCTAAGCTTCATGCTATGCCAGTGTTGATGGTAACTGCCGAGGCCAAGCGTGATCAGATCATTGAAGCTGCTAAGGCTGGTGTGAATGGATATATTGTTAAGCCCTTCACTGCCGCTACCTTAAGGGAAAAGCTTGACAAGATTTTTGAGCGTTTCAACTAGGATTTAGCCATGAGTGAGCTTACAGCCTTAAATGCCAAGAGATTAAAGAGTCACGAGTTAGATGAAATTCGTGATCTCTTAGATGCAGGCATGTATGACGAGGCTGAGTTAATGTTCCTTGAAATTGCCAAAAGGTTACGAGAAGATGATCTCTATCGCGCCGTAGGTACGCTTACGCGTGATCTTCATGAATCCTTAACTAAGTTTGTTGAGGATGAGCATCTGCAAAAGATAACCTCCGAAGAGCTTCCTGATGCATCCGAGCGCTTGCAGTCAATTATCGCTATGACTGCTGATGCTGCTAATAAAACACTTGATGCCGTGGATAGTAGCCTTTTGAGGCTATCTTCGATACAGGAGCTTATTGAAAAGATCGATCCGCTATGGAATGCACTTATGCGTAATCGCATTGAGCGCTCCTCTTTTGTGGAGCTGTGCCATAGCGTAGATGATTTTATCTATCAATCAAAAACTACAGGCAAGCAGCTACAAGAGGATCTTGGTTGCATCATGATGGCTCAGGGGTATCAGGATCTTACTGGGCAAATGCTACAAAAGGTTATAAGTCTTGTAGGTGAGGTTGAGGACAAATTAGTAAGCTTCTTAGTTACCTTCTGTGAAAAAAGCAAGGCAAGAGCTCAAGGCAAGACTAGTGCTGTGGATAATTTGGCACCGCAGGGACCATCAGTCACCACCAAGGATTTAGAGGCTAAGGTAGCCTCCTCTCAAGATGAGGTTGACGATCTGTTGGCAAGTCTTGGATTTTAGACCGAGGATTAATTATGGATGAGGAAATTCTGCAAGATTTTATCGTCGAGGCCGGAGAAATAATTGAGCGTCTTGATGAGCAGCTAGTGCAGATTGAAAAGACTCCTGATGATAGGGAGCTTTTAAACGCGATCTTCAGAGGTTTCCACACTGTAAAAGGCGGTGCGGGTTTCTTGCAGTTAAACTCTCTAGTTGAGGTATGCCACGCTGCAGAAAGCCTATTTGATGAGCTACGTAATGGACGTATCTCAATGAGCTCTGATCTTATGGATGCGGTGCTTGCCGCCTATGATGAGATCACTGCCATGTTTGAGAATGTCAAAAATGGCGAGCCTCTACCTGAGCCCCCAGCAGAGCTTATCGATAGATTACATGCACTCTCACAAGGTCAGGCCGTAGTCCCTAAAGATGATAAGGCAAAAGAAAGTGAGCTTATAAAAGAGCCTCCTCAGGCTGAGGCTAATTTAGTGCAGGATAAGCTAAATACCAACGATGATACAGCTGATGGTAGTGTAGATGACATTACTGAGGCTGAGTTTGAGGCGCTTTTAGATGAGCTTCATGGCAAAGGCGTAGCACCTGGTGCTGACAATGATGCCAGCGTTGCCAATGCCTCCTCAGGCTCTGATGATATTACCGAGGATGAATTTGAGGCCTTGCTAGATGAGCTCCATGGTAAGGGCAAGGCTCCTGGTGTAATTGGTGATAAGGCCTTAGAGACTGATGATACCGACAAGGATTTTGATGAGCTTTTAGCACAAGCGGATGCCTCATTAAATAAGGTCCCATCACGCAGTGAAAGTATAAAACCCCAAGAGAATCTAAAAGCTTCGGAGCCTACACCTAAGCTCCCATCTCCATCCACAAATACTCCTGCTACGCAAAAGGCTCCCGCGGTAGCATCTAAGAGTGAGCATAAGAGCGAGCAAGAGAGCACTGTACGCGTAGATACTAAGGTGCTTGATGACATTATGAACATGGTAGGAGAGCTGGTGCTCGTGCGTAACCGCTTGGTTAATATGGCACAGCATCGCTCAGATGATCATGATCTCTCCAAGACCATCTCAAATTTGGATGTCATTACAGGTGATCTGCAAAGTGCGGTGATGAAAACCCGCATGCAGCCTGTAAAGAAGGTCTTTGGTCGCTTCCCGCGCGTGGTACGCGATCTGGCTCATAAGCTTGGTAAAAAGATTGAGCTACGTATGGAGGGTGAGGATACCGAGCTTGATAAAAACCTCGTCGATGCTCTTGCTGATCCTATGGTTCATATGGTACGCAATTGCTGTGATCATGGCGTTGAGACTCCCCAAGAGCGTGTGGCAGCAGGGAAGAGTGAGACCGGTATGGTACTACTTGCTGCCTCACAGCAGGGTGATCACATCCTCCTTAAAATTTCCGATGATGGTCAGGGCATGGATCCTAATAAGCTGCGCGAGGCGGCGGTACGTAAGGGGATCATGGATAAGGCCAGTGCCGAGAGATTATCAGATGAGGAAGCCTTAAACCTTATCTTTGCCCCAGGCTTTTCCACTAATACTGTTGTTACCGATATTTCAGGTCGCGGTGTGGGCATGGATGTGGTTAAGACCAATATCAATAAGCTAAATGGCTCGGTGCGTGTTTTATCTGAGTATGGCAAGGGGACTACCATTGAAATTAAGGTACCATTAACCCTAGCAATTTTGCCAACCCTCATGATCCAGATCTCAAAGCGGACCTTTGCTCTGCCTTTGACCTCGGTATCCGAAATCTTCTATCTACCACTTGATTCCATGCGTAATGTCGATGGCTTAAATACTATAGTCATCCGCGAGAAAGCTATTCCTCTGTTCTTCTTGCGTCAGTGGTTTGAAAACGCTGAAATTGATGAGTATTTAGGACACAAGGCGCATATAGTTTTGGTTCAGGTCTCCGCAGCGCAGCAGGTTGGTTTCGTTGTAGACGATCTCTTAGGGCAAGAGGAAGTAGTGATTAAGCCTTTGGATAACATCTTGCACAAGGTTCCAGGACTTGCAGGTGCTACCGTAACCTCCGATGGTGGTATTGCGCTAATTTTGGATATTCCGGGGCTAATTAAGGCTTACGCCCATAAAAGCACTAAGAGGTATTAGGAGGTGAGCCATGACTTTTAAGGTTTTGATTGTCGATGATTCGACCTTCTTTAGAAAGCGCCTTGCCGAGATCATCAAGGCCGATCCTTTGCTTGAAATAGTAGGAGAGGCTAAAAATGGGCGTGAAGGTGTCGATATGGCAGCAACGCTTCATCCTGATGTCATCACCATGGATATTGAAATGCCGGTGTTAGATGGTATTAGTGCAGTAAAGGAGATCATGGCCACTAATCCTACCCCGGTATTGATGTTCTCCTCCTTAACTACCGAAGGGGCTAGTGCCACCATGAAGGCACTTGAGGCTGGTGCAGTTGATTTCATGCCTAAGAACTTTCAGGAAATAGCCTCACGTAAGGAGGATGTGATAAATGGTCTTAGAAGTCTTATTAAGACGGTTGCAAGAAGCCGTTATCGTATGTCCTTAAAAAAGAGCGCTAGTGTTAATAAGACTACTTTAAGATCTGCAACTACCTCTGATAATCTTGGCATAATTGAGCGTTTGCGTCAGCACACCTCAACTATTTCAAAAGATCCTGCCCCAAGAGTATCCTCGCAAACTAGAGGAGAATACGATCGCATAAATAATATGCTAGGGCATGATCAGGGAGTACCGGCTGCTGCCAAGTTTTCCTTTGGCGAGAGTCAAAGCAAAACCACTACCTATAAAAAATCCAACATAAGGCATGCAATTTTGGCCATAGGTAGCTCAACAGGTGGTCCTATCGCTTTGCAAAATGTGATCCCCAAGCTACCAAAGCTCAATGTTCCCACGGTGATAGTGCAGCATATGCCAGGAACCTTTACCAAAACCTTTGCCCAACGTCTTGATGAAATGTCTACATTACATGTAGTTGAGGCTCAGGATGGAGATATTTTGCAGCCTGATTGGGTATATATCGCTCCAGGTGGAATGCAGATGATATTTGAGCGTGCCGGCACTAGCGCCAAAATCAGGATCTTAAAAGATAATGGTCGCGTAAATTACAATCCCTGTGTAGATGTTTCCTTTGCCTCTTTAGCTCAGATCTATGGCTCAAAGGTGTTGGGTATTATCCTAACTGGCATGGGATCTGATGGCTGCGAGGGTAGTCGTCTTTTAAAGAATAAGGGCTCAGTTATTTGGGCACAAAATGAAGCCTCCTGTGTAGTCTATGGTATGCCTCAGGCGGTGGTAAATGCAGGAATTGCTGATCTAGTGCTACCTCTTGATGAGTTAGCGTTAGATATAAGTAAGGAATTTTAGTTTAGAGCCAGGAGATAACACATGAACTTAATAGGTCTGGTTGTAGGTATGGGATGTATCATCGCCGGTATGATGATGGAAGGTACATCGCCTGCTATTCTTATCAACCTCCCGGCATTCGTGGTGGTATGTGGCACAGCCTTTGCTGCCTGCTTAGTGCAATTTCCTATCTCCTCTCTAGGCTCCTCTTGGAAAAAATTCATGTGGTTGCTCTCAGCACCTAATCCTAATTTGGATGCGCAAGCTGAGTTTTTGATTTCTCTGTCTAATACCGCCCGTGCACAGGGTATGCTAGCCCTTGAAGGCTCAATAGGCTCAGCACCTGACGATTTCACGCGCGATGGAGTGCAGATGATAGTCGACGGTGTGGATAAGGATGTAATTAAAGAGCTTTTGGATAACGCCATCTCCTTAGAGGAGGATAAGAGCTCCGTTGCAGTTAAGTACTTTGAGGCTATGGGTGGCTTTGCACCTACTATGGGTATTATCGGTGCCGTGCTTGGCTTAATTCATGCAATGTCCCTACTTGATAGACCAGATCTCTTAGGACCATCCATCGCAACTGCTTTCGTGGCCACCATTTTCGGCTTGGTCTTTGCAAACCTTTTGTGCCTGCCAGCCTCAGGACGTATCAAAATGGCAATTGAGACGGTGTCTGTATATAAGATCATGACTATGGAAGGCTTGGTATCAATTGCCGCTGGAGAAAACTCCTTGATGCTAAAGCGTCGTCTGGCAGTTTATACCGGCAAACGCGAACAGTAATAAAGGGCGGAGCTTATGCCTAAAAAGAAACCACCGGAGCATGCAAACCTTGAGCGTTGGATGGTGTCATATGCAGACTTCATGACCTTGCTCTTTGCGGTGTTCGTTGTGTTATATGCTTTTGCTATGGCCAAGCAGTCAGAGGCGCAGTCGATGGCACAGTCGGTGGCCTCAGCCTTTAGTGAGAATTTGGTGTCAGCTGCAGGTGGTGTGCTTTTAATCCCAGGATCTCTTGAGGAAACCGTATCTAAGCAGGCAGAAAGTGCGCAAAATGCTGCCGATTCTGTGGAGCCTATGGCACGTTCAGTGCATGGCGGTGGCACCATTATGCACTTTACCTCAGCAGGCTCTCCTGCTGATAACTCACCTAATACCTCAGGTGGTAATGGTGGTTATGATATGGGACAAAATGGCCAAAGTAGTGCTGAGATTTCAACGGCCTCAGGCGATCTGCTTGTATCCGAAACTAAAACTCGTACTAATGGCTCTCCACATACTAAATTACCTGACGGTGGTTCCGATTCTGGCGCTGGTGGCTTTACCCCAGGTGGTAATACCGCAAAAATGGTTGCCGAGGGAGGTAGGACTAAGATTGATGGTGAGAATTTAGGTCAAGGTGAATTTGGTACTCCCTTTGATTCTATTCGTAAATCTATTACCGAGTCGCTTGCACAAAGTGGCGCTGAAAAAGAGGTTCAGATTGAAGAGGATGAAAATTGGCTCACCCTTAATATCAATTCAGGTGTGTTATTTGCCAAGGATTCTGCCTCTATCTTAAGTAGAGCCCGTCCCATAATTGCGCGCATTGCAGTGGCCTTAACCCCTCTTAATAACTATATAAGAGTTCGTGGCTATACTGATGATTCCTTTATCCCCGATGGCATTTTTAAGGATAGCTGGCAGCTATCGGCACAGCGTGGAGTAAATGTATTAAAAGAGTTGGTCGCAGATGGTATTGAGCCTGAGCGTATGGCTGTGGAAAGCTATGGCCAGTATCATCCCTTTGTCTCAAATGAAACCGGAGCTGGGCGTGCGTTAAATCGTCGAGTAGTAATTGCTATCTCGCGTTACATCATGAATGAACGTAAGGCATTGAAGACAGTTGAAGGGGATGATGTTGAAAAGATCATCTCTCCTGATACTAAAGATAAAGCCGGTGAGGGAAGTCTTAGGATCAAGCGCTCAGATGACGATAGCATTATCTTAAACTTTGAGCACTAAGACTTAAGTAAGATAAATTAGGAGCAGATCATGTTGGTGTGGGCTGTTGCAAGTCAAAAAGGTGGAGTTGGTAAAACCACAAGTGTGGCAACTTTAGCAGGATGGCTTGTGCGTCAGGGCCAAAGAGTATTAGTAGTTGATACTGATCCGCATGCATCCCTTACTGCCTACCTAGGCTTTAGCGATGAAAAGCTTGAACGTTCCTTATATGATCTCTATAAGCTTCCTCATTTTGATGAGGAGGCCGTAAAAAGCGCAATAACCTATACCCGCTTTGCAGGTCTTGATCTCATTGCCGCCACCATGGCTTTAGCTACAGTAGATAGACAGCTTTCAGGCAGGCAAGGAGTAGGGCGCATCCTAAGTAAAATTCTGCGCATAGTGCAGGATGATTACGATGTGGTGTTAATAGATTGTCCGCCTATATTAGGGGCCTTGATGGTTAATGCTTTGGCGGCAGCCTCATTAGTTATTGTGCCAACTTTAGCTGAATTTTTATCGCTCAAAGGGCTTGAGGGTATGGTTAAGACCTTTGATATCATGCAACAGGCATCTGGTGGTAAGAAGATAAACTATCTTATAGTTCCGACCATGTATGATGAGCATGTAGAGGGCGCAGATGAGTCAATTGCCGAGCTTAAAGAGCGTTATCAAAGCCATACGTGGAATGATGTCATCCCGCTAGAAAATGGGTTTAGGGATTCAAGCTTTAGGCATATTCCCTTGCCTCTCATGAATCGTCGCTCTCGTGGCAATGCTGCTTATTTAAAGTTATTAAAGACTGCGGTGGCCTTTGAGCTTGAGCACAACCTTGATAATGTGCCCGAGCTTTTAAAAAAGATGCTAGATGATGAGCAAAAGCTTAAGAGTGAGCATTCAGCGCAAAAACTTATCGAAAACGATCTTAATTCAATGCTAGATCTCTCGGAGCGCGCATGACTCATTATGAAAATGAAAAAGAGGATCTGCTCGCTTATTTTGAGCAAATGCTTTTTGATGCGCCTGAGGAAAGAGCGGATGCTGAGCTTAAAGCCGAGCTTGAAAAAAGCAATGAAAAGCCTCCAAAGTTGCAATCTCAAGAGGATTTTTTATCTAGCAGGGTCTTATCCAAAGTTGAATCATCTCAAAATATCTCGTCTCAAAATACGGGAGCGCGTAAATTTTTATCCTCTAAAAAAAATCATCCTCAATGCCTGATCCCAAAAACAGTTGCTAGGAATGCAGGGGATGATGCTCATAAGAAAGAGTGCTCAGACAAAGTTCTGCTATCAATTCATTTATCAGCTCAGCCATTAACTCAGTCAGCACAGGACTTAGCTAGTGCTGATACTCTTGCTTTTGCAAAAGATGCAGAGCTTGATTTAACGCAAGATGCGAAGCGCGCAGATGAGATAACAGCTGATGTTGATTTATCCACAAGTATTGATGAATTGCAGATGGAGCCACAAGAGGCTATCGAAGACTTTAACGCTATAGACGATGCTGAGAAGGCGGAGGATAAAGCAGTAGTAGAGTATGCTGATGGATATACTTTTAAAATCTCGGATGCTCAGAATTTAAATACTCAAGATTTTTATCCACAGCAACCAGAGGATCCTGAGATAAAGCCTCAGCAGCAAAGTATAGAAGAGCAAAAAACAAGAGATCTCAAAGTCTGTGAGAGGCCATCTATTGCCTCCTTGCTTGAGGCTTTAAATACTCAAAGCTTGCTTGATGAAGAGGTTATTGACACTCCTAAGGAGGCAGTTGCTACTCAAGATGAGACTATTGCCAAAATAGCAACAGAGCAAATTACTGCAGAGAAAAGCTTGACGGAAACAGAGGATGCGGTAATTTCAAAGCTTAAAACAGATGTTGAAAATGCAACAGCTATAGATACCTTAGCTATAAATACTGCAGAGCCTCAAGTAATTACTAAAGCTTCAAACGTTAAGACTTTCCCACAGCTTACAGACACCTTGCAACATAGCAGAGAGAGTGCTCAAAGCTTAAAGTCAGCTATAGATGAGCTCCCTGCAAGCCTTAATTGGTCTAATATCAGCCTTGATGATGAATTTCAGGTGTTGTTTTTCCTAGTTAAGGGAGTACGCTTTGCCGTGCCTTTGCTGGTACTAGGTGGGATCTACGAAATAAATCACCTCACTAAAATTGCTAAGCGTCCTGATTGGTATTTGGGGCTTGCTGATATGCGAGGGGAGAAGATCTCAGTTGTGGATACTTTGCGTTATGTAAAGCCTGAAGATACAGCTGAGCACTCTTATCAATATATGATTGTGCTTAATCATAGTAAATGGGCATTAGGTGCTGATGTGCTTGAGGGCAATCGTATCATTGAAAAAACTCAGGTAAAGTTTAGGCAAAAAGCACTTTCTAGACCATATTTGGCAGGAATCGTGAAAAAGGAGATGTGTGCGCTCTTACATGTGCCCGCATTAATTGCCATGCTAGATAGGGGACTTGCTCTAGATGCCCTACAGCAAGAGTGACTTTAGCATGAGCATGGATAGAAATTAAGATTGCAAGTATAAGTGGGCATTGAGCCTTAGGCTTGCATCAAAATATAAGCAAAAATGGTATAGTGAATGTTGTCTTTTGACAACGTAATATAAAGGACAAACATATGGCAAACGGTGCAGTTTCAAATGCTTTAAATAAAAATATGGAAGGTGAGCTCAAACGCTGGGTAACCTTCCGCTTAGGTCAAGAGCTATATGGGGTAAATGTAATGCAGGTACGCGAGGTCTTGCGTTATACCGATATTGCACCGGTGCCGGGGGCTCCTGATTATGTACTTGGGATCATAAATTTACGCGGTAATGTGGTAACTGTTATTGATACCCGTAAGCGCTTTGGATTGGAGCCTGCTGAGGTCAATGATAATACTCGTATTATGATCACCGAGTCGGGCTCACATGTAGTTGGGATCTTAGTTGATAGCGTTGCTGAGGTTGCTGATCTCAATACTAATGATATCGACGAAACTCCAAGCGTTGGTACCGATGATGCCACCAAATTTATAAGTGGCGTCTGCAACACTAATAACGATCTCCTGATTTTAATTGATTTGACCAAACTACTCTCTGATGAAGAGTGGGAAGATGTGGTTGCTTTGAATAACTAAGCATAGGAAAAAAAGTGCATTCTTATATCGATGTATCGATGGTTTTGATTTTTAGCTGTGTCATTGCACTGCTAGTTTTGATCCTAACCTCGTTCATACTTTCAGCTCGTAGGGCAAAGGCTCATGAAAAGCGACTTGATGAGCTTGAAAAAAAGCTTAGCAATTTAGCAGAGCTTGTTGAAAAGATAGGTGAGAGCAGTGGCGGTGCTGATACTCGTATCAAGGTACTTGAGCGTAGCTCGCAATATTTTGCCGATCATGCACAGCACTTTATTGATGTGCAAAAGGCCTATGATGTATCGATAAATTCCTTAAAGGTTGAGACTGCAAGCTTAGGCAAGGATTTAAAAGAGCTTAAAAAGGAGTTTTTAAAACAGCAACAAGAAAGAGCGCAAGCTAAGAGTGAAAGCCAAGAGAGGATTGAAAACCTAGCTAAAAGAGAGCGTGAGCTTGCACCAAGAGAGCAAATTAGCGCTAATCAAAATAAGCCTAAATCCTCAGAGCAATCGGCGCGCGAGCTTTTAAAGCAGGGGCTTGATGAGCAGGAGGTAATATCACGTACGGGATTGCCTGCAGGTGAGGTCGATATGATCTCCAAGATGCTTCAGCCAAATTTGGATGATACAGCAGAGCTGAGGCCTAGCCTTAAAAAGCAAAGCCGTGATGAGTCAAAGGAGAGTGCCAAGCCGCATATGGTAGCCTCGCTTAAGGCCCGCAATGCTTATGGTATGTCCTTGCGTCGACGTTAGCTTAATGGGAGCGTTTATAAATCTCAGCAAGTTTAGGCTCCTTCTTTCCAAACAAATCCTTAAGCTGCGCCATAAAAAGCTCAGCTGTGGCAATTGAATCCCAAAGAGCGTTGTGGGCCTCGTATTTAGGAAAGCCTCGGCGCTCTCTTATTTTATTTAGGGAAAACTCTCCCTCACGTCCTGTAGCCTTTACCATGGAGCGCTCAAGATTGAGCGTATCAAGAAAGATCATCGGTAGCTCTAGGCTTTGATCTAGGTTAAAGCACTTTTTTAAAAAGGTATATTCGATAACTGCGCAGTGAGTAATGATCACCTTGCCACCAAGCTTATTAGCAAGCTCCTTAAAAACCTTTTGAGGATCCTCACCTTGCATTAGCTGCTCGGGGGTGATCATATTGATAACCGCACTATCCTTATTGATAGTGGCATCGGTTTTTAAAATATGATGAAAGGCTGTTTGGAAGTCTATACCATGCTTATCAAGAGTGATGCCTCCGCAGGATAAAACCTTGTCATGATTAAAATCAAGGCCGGTGGTCTCAAAATCTAAAGCGATAAATTCAAGCTTTGAAAATGGAGTTTTCGCTGTGGGAATTTCTACATCATACATAGCTTGAAGCTCAGGTGGGATCTTTCCTGAGCCTTTGCTTTTATCAATACGATGCTTGAGCCTTACTAGGGGATCAAATAAGGATGACAGCATAGTTTTTTGAATTCCTTAACTTAAAATTCCAAAACCTGGGGCAAAACGAACATTAGCTGCAGCCTGATGTCTTGCAATGATCCTAAAGGCATCGCGTAGGTGGTTACGCTCAAATTGAGTAAGCTCTGAGGGAGCTAAAGAATTTGTCAGCTTCTGTCCGGATTTTAAAGCATCGAGCTGATGTTTAAAACGTACTGAATTTAAAAAAGAGTAGGCCTCAGCAAGCTCACGGAAATCATCGCGTTTTAAAAGTCCAGCATCTACCGCATCGGCAAGTCTTTGATAGGTATCAGCACTCATTGATCCTGCACCTAAGCCATAGAGTCTTCCAAGCTCCACGATAAGATTTACTGCTTGAGCCTTAATATTAAGCGAGGGGGTAGAGGTGCCATCTTTAGTCAATACAAATTGTCTAAAGGTTCCAAGGGGAGGGGCAATAGCCGTAGTCGCTTGTGCAAGTGTTGCCAAAAAGCGTGAATTACTCTTAACCGTATGAATTAAATGCTGCTTTAGCTTGTTTACCAGGAATTCATCACCATAAAGCAGGCGAATATCCATAAAGACTATGCTGTTTAATATGGCTTGAGATGAGGTTTCGGCAATCCAACTATCGTATTTTTGGGTCCATTCAGAATAAGATGCACACCATTGAGGATTTGATGCCATATAGTTGCCATCGCACAAGGGATAGCCACAGCGATTTAAGCCTTGGCAGATCTTAGTTGCAAGCTCATTAAAATATTTAGTCTCATCACTATTTAAAGGACGCTCGGTAATGATCGCGTTATCCTGATCAGATAGGAGTTGAACCTCACAACGAGCAAGAGAGCCTGCGGCAATAAAGGAGAAGGTGCAGGGAGCTGGACCTAGCTCATCAAGCACAATATTTATCACTCTATCTGCAAACATATCGGCAATACGTGACATCATGCGTTGCATCAAGTGCGGTCGCATCTGCGATTCAAGCATGGAGATGAATACATTCTTAACGCGCTTGGATAACTGCTCTAACGCCTCAATTGAGGGGGCATTCTTAACATCTCGAATTAGAAATACGGCCTCTAAGGCTGAGTTTTCTAAAAGTTCAGTGGTAGTGATAAGACCTATTATTTTGCCGTTGTCAGTGACTGGAACACAGCGAACATTGTTCATGATCATGAGCTCATAAACATGCTCAATGGGCAAGGACGCATCGATGGATATTACCTTTGGAGTCATGATGAGATCTATCTTAGTATCAAAGGATAGTCCCTTCGCTACCGCACGCCCTGCAATATCACTTGCGGTAATTACTCCAATGAGCGTCTCATCGCTCTCATCAATTACCACCGCCATATAGCTATGGTGCTTAGCAATAGCTGCCGCAGCCTCCTGGACGGTGCTGTTTTTTGAGATCAAAGGTGGTTTGTCACGACAGATGGTCTTAGCAGTGCGCTCATTTTTAACGACATTACCATCCTCATCAAAGGAGTGAGTAGAGGATAATCTTACCCATTCCTTGGCATTAAAGTATTCACCTACCGCGTGATTCTTATCAATTAAAAACTGTAGCACCTGCTTATTAATAAAGTAGAGCAGGGTATTTTCGACAAAGCGTACAAAATAATCGCTAGGGCCCTCTTTATTAATCTGGGTGTAACCAAAGGTATCTCCAACTCCAAGTCGTGCCCTTAGCGTTTTATCGTTTTTATTTATTTCCTCGGCAGCCCCCGTGCGTACCATATACAGGCCACCTGTAAGATCCTCATTATCTAAGGTATCCTCGGTGCTTTTATAGGAAATACGAATAGCAGCAGCGACGGCATCCGTCTCTAAGGGAGATAGCTGTGAGAAGGGATAGGTATGAGATATGAAGTCGTAGATGCTAGGCAAAAGTGATTGATCCATATTTATCTCCGTTACACTCGCCTTTCACAAGGTTTTGTGAAAAAAAGGGGGATCATGTGATCCCCCTTGTTAATTTAGCGTCTCATCTTAATCGCGATCATCAAAGGGATCGGAATTACGCTGAGTATCAATTGAGCGGTAGGTACCAGCCTTGGCATTAGCACTTGAGAAACCACCATGGTTTGGAGATTTTTCAAATTGTGCACCAGCGTCAAAGGCACGAGCACTAGTCTTGGTACTAAAATCAGGTCTTAGATCCTCAGGCTCAGAAATACCAGCAATTTCAGCTAAATCTACAGCTGTAGCTAAGCCTGCGGCACGATCGGCCTTAGTATAATCCATACCTGCATCAAAGGCTCTAGCCTCAGGAACCTTGGAAAAATCAGGAGCACTAGGATCCTCAATATTACCCATAGGCTCCTCAGTAAACTCAAGGGCCTTATGCTCAACAGATTGCCACTCTTGGGGCTTGGCAATGGTATTGGCACGAATTATCTGAGTTGCGGTGACCTCAACGTTACGACGACGAGGTGCGCGACGGGTGCTCTCACCCTCGCCGCTACGCTGACGACGCTGACGCACGGGACGCTCGCGAGTCTCCTCATCAGCACTGCGCTCTACTGCGCGCTCAGTACGCTCGGCCTTTACACGAGGCTCAGCTTGGGCCTCAGTAGTACGAGTACGACGAGTACGACGCTCGGTCTTCTCAGTCTTCTCTGGGCGCTCGGTACGTTCGGTGCGCTCATTACGCTCGGCACGTGGAGTACGTTCAGTCTTTTCAGCGCGCTCTGCAACACCCTCGCCTTTTTCCTGCTTGGGACTACGGGTAGTAGTACGCTTAGTCTGAGTACGAGGAGCTTTGGTAGAGGTGCTACGACGCTCAGTAGTGCTACGAGTGCTACGACGCTTAGGGGTAGGCTCTTCCTCTTCTTTCTTAGTACCAAAGATACCAGAGAGGAAGCTAGTTACAGCACCTAAGATCCCTTTGCTTTGAGGCTGGGGCTGAGGTTCCTCACGGCGTTTGCGCTCCTTGGTTTGACGAGGCTTACGCTCAGGCTTAACTTCAGTCTTAACCTCACGGCGTACTGGAGCTTGAGATTGCTGAATATAGGTCTCAGAGAGCTGCTGGGCGGAAATTGCCGGCTCATCGCTAGGCTTTATTTCAGTTTGTTCCTCACGATTTAGAAACTTTTCCTCATCGTTACGACGGGCCTCCTCATTTAAGGAGCGTAGCATTTGAATGCTATTTTGAGCCTGTCCTGCATTTTGCTGAGGTACACGCTGGACCATGTAATCTTGGGGCATGTAATGCTTATCTGGGATCACGGTAATGGTCATGTGATTGCGTCTTTCAATTGAGGCTAGCTGATCACGCTTTTCATTTAAGATAAAGGTTGCAACCTCAACTGGGCATACAGCGTATACGTCGCAGGCAGTATCCTTGTGAGCCTCTTCCTCAATTAGGCGCATGATGGATAATGCTAAGGAGGAGGTATCACGAACGGTGCCTTGACCCTTACACATAGGGCAGACATGAGATGATGATTCCTCAAGGGAAGGACGTAGGCGCTGACGGGACATCTCAAGTAAGCCAAAGCGGGAAATACGGCTAAACTGAATGCGAGCGCGATCCTGACGTACAGCCTCGTGCATGCGGTTTTCAATCTCACGCTGATTCTTAAGCGGAGTCATATCGATAAAATCGATAACTACCAAACCGCCGATATCACGCAATCTTAACTGACGAGCAATTTCCTCGGCAGCCTCGATATTAGTTTGAAGAGCAGTCTCCTCAATATCTCCACCACGGGTAGCCTTAGCAGAGTTTACATCGATGGATGTTAAGGCCTCAGTAGGATCGATGACAATCGCACCGCCTGAGGGCAGACGTACCTCACGCTGATAGGCAGAATCGATTTGAGATTCGATCTGGAATTTGGAGAATAGAGGGACACCGCCTGCTGATGAATAAAGATGGATCTTGCTTTCAAATTCAGGGCGAACCTGGCGAATGTAATGTAAAACCTCATCATATACATTCTGACTATCAACTAGGATCTCACCTACATCCTGACGTAGGTAATCACGGATAGCACGCAAGGCGATATTTGATTCTTGGTGAATTAAGAAAGGAGCACGACGCTTGGAACCTGCATCCTTAATTAAATCCCAAAGCTTAATTAGGATTGAAAGATCCCAAGAGAGCTCATCTGCAGTTTTGCCAACACCTGCAGTACGAACAATGATGCCCATGCCCTCAGGAACTTCAAGGCCCTTCATGGCAGCTTTTAGCTCTGAGCGATCCTCACCTTCAATACGACGAGAGATACCGCCGGCACGAGGATTATTTGGCATCAAGACGAGATAGGAGCCTGCAAGTGAGACATAGGTAGTAAGAGCTGCGCCCTTAAGACCACGCTCCTCCTTCTCAATTTGCACAATAACCTCAGTACCTTCCTTTAAAGCACCCTTTAGAGATGCTCTATCTTGAAGGTTGGTTCCCTGAGGGAAGTATTCAGGTGCAATTTCCTTTAACGGAAGAAAGCCATGACGGTCAACACCATAATCTACGAACGCAGCCTCGAGGGATGGTTCAACACGGGTAATGATGCCCTTGTAGATATTAGCTTTCTTGTTGGCATGCTGTGGAGATTCAATGTCGAGATCATACAGCTTCTGACCATCGACTAAAGCAACGCGCACCTCTTCTTGCTGAGTGGCGTTAATAAGCATTCTCTTCACGAGAAAAGCTCCTCAATAAGGCGTTCTCAAAGAGCTCCCTTAACCTTTCTTTAAAACGGGGCTTGGGTATAACAGCACGGCCGTTGGCATCCTTTTCTTTGACAAAAGAATATACACCTGATGTTTTTTAACAGCAGGCTAAGGTTCCTATTAATAAATAATTACCAATAGGCAAGCTGGGAATGTCGTTCCCTTAGTTTGTTTTAAAAGGCAAACAGCACTTTTAAAAGCGAAACATGGCTGAATGCTAAGCAAAGCTTTTATTCAAGCCGTAAAAATTCGTCCAGTAAAAAGGTAATCTTTAAGCTACGCATTTTGTTTCACAAACCGTAAGCAGACGCGCCTGGTCCCTTTAGGGGAGGGGTCACACCCACGGTGCCGCGGTGTATCCTTTATCCACATTGAAGAGCGCTAATATACCGTCGCTCATTAGAGGTGGACGCTTGGCATCCCAAGCAGGAATCACGCAAATTGCGAAAACAGAAACCATGAACATTAGGCTGTCGTATTTCCGCAGGCGCTATTATGCCACATAGTTAGCAATGGCTTTTGTTTTTTCTAAAAAAATTGCGTGTCATCGCACCATTTTTGTACCGCGCTAACTTTGGTAAAATATGCGTATTAGCAAATGAGGTTAGCATGCTACCACCAGTTACAGAAAACACCGTTCATGAGGGTGTAAGCTTTAAGACTGCAAATGAAGATGATGCAGGTCAAAGACTTGATAATTATTTAGCCCGCAATTTAAAGGGCGTGCCCAGATCACTTATTTATAGAATTCTACGTCGTGGCGAGGTGAGGGTTAATAAAGGTCGCGTACAGCCATCCTATAAATTGCAAGCAGGCGATATCATTAGAATTCCTCCGGTAACCGTGACCAAGGGAGCGGTTACCGTGCCATCCTCTAATCTTCATTTGGTGCAGGATCTTAAAAACCGCATCGTGTATGAGGATGATGATTTATTGGTTGTGGATAAGCCTGCAGGTTTGGCAGCCCATGGTGGTAGTGGCATTGAGTTTGGTCTTATTGAGGCCTTGCGTGCCTTGCGCCCAGAGTCGCGATATTTAGAGCTCTGTCATCGCTTAGATAGGGAAACTTCAGGTTGCTTAATTGTTGCCAAACGTCGTAGTGCGTTGCGCAATCTGCATGAGCAGTTTAGACAGCGTGCCGTGCATAAGCGTTATTTGACCTTAGTGCCTGGTAAGTGGGATAGAAGACAAAAGCTTATTAGTGCACCGCTTATTAGAAATGAGCTACGCTCAGGTGAACGCATGGTGGAGGTTGATTTCCGCCGTGGCGCGCCCTCATCAACAGGCTACGATATAGTCGAGAGTTTACCTGGTGCTACCTTAATGGCGGCCATGCCTCATACTGGTAGAACCCATCAAATCCGTGTTCACAGTGCTTATGCCAAGCATCCTGTAGGGGGAGATGAGAAATACGGCGATAAGGAATTTAATGCCTATTTAAGATCTCTTGGACTCAAGCGCATGTTTTTACATGCTTTCCGTATTACCTTTTTCTCACCAAGCGATGGTCGCACACTAAAGGCCGAGGCACCCTTGCCAGCAGAGCTTGAAGCTGCAGTTAAGGCCTTGCGTGCTTTAAAGAAAGAGCCTGATATAAAAGAGGAATAAGCCTTTTTAATTGCAAGCAGAGGCAAAACCTTAAACTTGGCAAGTATATTGCTTCTGCTATGTCAGCAATGCTCCTTAAACAAACTATCTTTTGCTTAAATTTAAGGTAGAGAGTTTAAAGAAAGCGCATAAATAACGGAGCTGACATCTATGCAGTCATTAAATAATATAAGCACCTCTCATGCCTTAGACCAAGACTTTAGCGCAAGCTCTGCAAATTCTGCATCATCTTTAGGTGCAGATTTTGCCGCGATGCTCTTTGAATTGTCATCTGATAATAAGCAAGGGTTAAGTGGGATCTTCTCTGCAATTAGTAAGATCCATGCATCTAATCAGGCAATTGGCGCTAAATTACCCTTGTCATCAGCCAAAGCATCAAGCGCTGCCGTAAAAAACAACACTGCAAAGGTCACTGCAAAAATAGATGAAAAGTCCTCATCCTTTGAAAAGAGCTCTAAAAACTCGGATGAAGAACGCATTCTTGATAGCAAGGATGATAGGGATGATGAAAAGTCTGAGCACAAGGAGACTAGCTCTACTTATGATGCTGATACCTATCAATGGATGAGTGCGATGCTAGCTCCTGCAGTAGATCCTAATAACAGCTCTTTTGATGAGGAAAATTTGTCTACTTTAGCGCCAACAGCTAAAGAGCTAGCAGATGATCTTTCATTTTTGGGAAAAGCCTCCTCTAAGAGCGCAACTAATGCATCGTTTACGCAACAGCTGCAAAATTTAGATAAAAATGCCACCTTATTTTTGGATAGTGCAAAGGGGCTTATTGAAAATGGAGGCTCTTTTGAGAATGCAGTTGCAAGTGAGGATGCCTCTCTTGCCTATATGATGGCTCAAAGTGGTGTTAAGGAACTTAAAGTAAGTGAGGGCTCCTCGTTATCCTTGCTTGAACAAAATGCTGAAGAATTAGGACTAATTGATGATTCTTTGCAGGAGCTGCAAAAGATTGATAATGGCGCTAATGATGATTTAACAAAGCAAGGTGAGCAAAATCAAAGCCTAAATAATGCTTTGTCACAGCTTCGTCAAAGCTTGACTGGCAATAATGAAAATAATCTAAATACGGTGGATTTTATGATTAGCACAAGCAATCTGTCTTCTGATTTAGAAAATAGAGATAGCACTAATACCCAAAGCCTTGGGGTTAGCGTTGATGAGCTTACAGGTGCTGCTACGCCTTTATCTGATGCCAGGCGTATTGCGCGCGAGGATCGAGCCTCGCAGTTGCGCCGAGACATGCTGACACTCTCTAGTGATGTACGCAAAAATGCTGAGGAAATTTCCAAAGCTGTAATGACTATGGCCTCACGCAATATGAAGAAATTTACCTTTGACCTCAATCCTAATGGACTAGGTCGCATGGAAATTTCCATTGATGCAGACGAAAATGATAATGCTGTAAATGTCACTATTGCCGCGCAAGAGCTAGCAACTCGTCGTTTGGTGGCACAAAGCCTTGATGCGCTAAAGCTTGCTCTTTTTGATCATGGAGTTGAGGCAAAGACCTCTATGAGTGATTTTAGTGGTGAGGGGCAATTTGATGAGAGGCAGCAGGAGCCACAGGAGCAAGCGCATACAGGCATATTATTTGCAGAAAATAGCATTAATGATGAGGATGTCGAACAATTGTCAGCTGATGAAAGTATCAGCGATGATGGGGCACTTAATTTGTTTGCCTAAGCTAAATGCACAAGCTTGACGCGATCAGGATCGCGTACTTAATTGAAAAATATAAGATCTTTTGGCCATTCAGGCTAAAATAAACAGCAATAATGGAGAGAGAACATGGCTAAAGATAATAAAGAAGCCGCAGCTGATGAGGAGGTGCAGGTACCTCGTCGCGGGCGTAAATTGATGCTCATTATTCTGATCTTCTTGTTGATGCTAATGGCAGCTGGTGGCTATACTGCTGCCGCGTGGTATTTTGAGCTTTTCCCCTTTGAACCCTCGGGCCCAACTATTGAAGATCTAGCCAAGCAGAGGGCAGAGAAGGCTGCTTATGATGCTGAATTAAATCGCGATCTCTATATTAAATTTGAAAAGCCCTTTACCTTTAATCTCGTCTATGACAATCACTCTCATGCCTGTCAGGTGGAATTAGTCTTAGTAGTATCAGGAGCTGAGAACGAGAAGCTTGCTAAAAAGCATCTTGATCTGTTGTCAGCTACAGCACTGCAGGTTATATCTGATCAATCCTATGAGGAGCTCTTGCAACCTACAGGACGTGAGCAAATGCGTATAAGATTAGTTGATGCCCTGCGTGGGCGTTTGACCGAGGTTGCCAAAACGCCTGCAATTGAGCAGGTGCTGTATTCTGCTTTTGTCTTGCAGTAACGAGGATCTCAATGACAGAATTTCTGACTCAAGAGGAGATCGATGCTCTGCTTCATGGTGCGGATGAAATAGCACCAGAAAATCCAGTAGATGACGGTGGAGTTAAAATCTTTGACTTTGCCTCTCAAGAGCGCATTGTCCGCGGTCGCATGCCTACCTTAGAGCTGGTAGATGAGCGCTTTGCCCGTCACATGCGTATTTCATTATTTAATATGCTAAGACACAGTGCTGAGGTAACCTGGTCTGGCGTGCAGATGATGAAATTCTCCGAGTATGTACAGACGCTTTATGTACCGACCTCACTTAACATGGTGCGCTTTCGCCCGCTCAAGGGTACGGCCTTAATCACCCTTGAGGCTAGATTGGTATTTATCCTGGTAGAGAATTTCTTTGGCGGAGAGGGCCGTTTTCGTACCAAGATCGAAGGTCGTGAATTTACTCCAACTGAAAGACGCATTATTCAAAAGGTTATCAAGATGACCTTTGAGGATTATAAGGAGGCATGGGCGCCAGTGATGGATGCTGAATTTGAATATTTAGATTCAGAGGTTAATCCATCGATGGCTAATATCGTAAGTCCCTCCGAGGTACTCGTGGTAAATAAATTCCATATCGATCTTGATGGAGGCAGTGGCGATCTGCATATCTGCTTCCCTTATTCTATGATCGAGCCAATTCGCGAGCTCCTTGATGCCGGTGTTCAGTCTGATAAGGGGGATACCGATCTGCGCTGGAATAAGGCCTTACGTGAGGAAGTGCTCGATGTTCCGGTGGATATTAAGGCTAAGCTCTTAGATTGCGAGTTAAGCTTAGGTGAGGTGATGGATCTTGCAGCAGGCGATGTCATCCCTGTTGACATGCCTGAGGATCTTCTCATCTATGTTGAGGATTTACCTTCATATCGTGGCAAGCTTGGTTATTCTCGTGACAAGCTTGCTGTCAAAATTAGCCACGTGCTTGAAAGACCTAAGAGCATGAAGAGTGAGATCAACTTCATCAAGGGGAGCAATATGGCTCTTAATGATGAGGAAGAGATCCAAGAATATGATGATGACTAGGATGTATTATGTCAGATGATCAAAAATTAGCCGATGAATGGGCTGCTGCCTTAAATGAGCAGGAAGCAGGCGCGGCTGCTGTAGGTGGTGTGGAAAGCTCCAAGGCAGATCTCGAAAAATTTGAAGAGGATAGCATTGAGGAGAATAAGGTACCGCTATCGCGCGAGGAAAAGCGTAAGCTTGATGCGGTAATGGATATTCCGGTCACCATCACTATGGAAGTAGGACATGCCAAGATCCCTATTCGCAATTTATTGCAGCTAAACCAAGGCTCAGTAATTGAGCTTGAGCGTTTGGCAGGAGAGCCCTTGGATGTGTTGGTAAATGGCACCTTGATTGCTCATGGTGAGGTGGTGGTGGTCAACGATAAATTTGGTATTCGTCTGACGGATGTCATCAGCCAAGTTGAGCGTATCAAAAAACTTAAATGAGAATTTTAATATTGGGGGTGCTGATTTTTAGTGCCCTTCCTGCTACGGCCTTTGCCCAAGATGGAGCTATAAAAGGTACGGGCGATCTTATTTCATGGCTACTCTCCACTTTAGGAGTGGTAGCCTTTATTTTTATTTTGGCCATCTTAGTTAAGAAAACTAAGGTAAGGTTTGGAAAGTCTGGAGATCTTGAGATCCTCTCTTCATTAAATGTAGGTCCTAAGGAGAGGGTAGTTGAGATCAAGGCCGGATGCAGAATATTGCTATTAGGAGTAGGTCCTGGCAATGTGCGACTGCTTTGTGATCTAAGTAGTGGCGAGGATTTTAAAGACGCAGTTGCGCAGGAGCTTTCACTAAACCTTGCATTAAATAAAACGGCGCAGTCATCAAATGAAATTAAGTCTGATAAGATTGAAAAAGATCTTGATGACAAGCATAAAGCGTCTAAATCTACAGCAAATAGTGACAGTAAATAATTATGAAAGCAGGGAGATAGTTTGAAACTCTTATTGCAAAATCCCGAGCAAAAGGCAGCGCTATTGTCATCCTTAAAGCGCAAATTCTTTTTAAGCGCTTTTTTGACCTTGTTATCAGGCGCGGCGCTTTATTTTTTATCGACAGCCAATGCCGCTGATCTTGATATTACTGCCTTTACGGTTAAGACCAATCCTGACGGGACTTCAGATTACAGTGTCTCGCTACAGGTCGTGATCCTTATGACCTTGTTGTCATTCTTACCATCTATATTGGTGATGATGACATCTTTTACCCGCATAGTGATTGTGCTTGCTATTTTGCGTCAGGCTATGGGATTGCAGACCTCACCTTCAAATCAGATCTTAATTGGCATCGGACTTTTTCTCACTATTTTTATCATGACGCCGGTGTTTGATAGCATCTATAACGATGCTATTGAGCCTTATTTAAATGATGAGCTTGATGCGCGCGAGGCCTTTTCAAAGGGGCAGATCCCACTTAAGCACTTTATGATAGAGCAGACTCGAGAGAGTGATCTCAAATCCTTTGCCGACTACGGCAATGTAACGGTGACCACACCTGAGGAATTGCCCTTGAGAGTAGTGATCCCAGCTTTTATGGTATCTGAGCTTAAAACCGCATTTCAAATTGGTTTTATGCTCTTTCTACCCTTTTTAATCATCGATCTCGTGGTGGCCTCTATCCTTATGGCTATGGGTATGATGATGCTCTCGCCTATGATCGTATCCTTGCCCTTTAAGCTTATGCTCTTTGTGCTAGTAGATGGCTGGTCCTTAATTACTGGTACCTTAGTACAAAGCTTTGGCTTAGGTATTCCTACCTAAAATTAGGTAAAAGTGAGAAAAAAATGGAACCTGAAGTATTTGTTGATATTGTAAGAGAAGCCTTAGGCTTGGTGGCTTTATTAGTGGCTGCCTCCATTTTGCCATCCTTAATAATTGGTCTTTGCGTTTCTATTTTTCAGGCTGCAACCTCGATTAATGAGCAGACTTTATCCTTTCTGCCGCGCCTTTTGGTAACGGTAGGGGCCTTGATGTTAGGTGCTCACTGGGGCTTGGAAAAGCTGATGTCTTTTTTCAATCAAATAGTTGAAGCTATCCCACAGGTATTAGGATAAATGGATTTTACCGATCCTATTGTTTTAGGAAGTCTAGCCTCCTTTGTTTTCCCTCTTTGCAGGATCGGTGCCTTTTTAGCAGTTTTTTTTGTCATTTCAGGCTCAAATGTACCGCTTATGGTAAGAGCGCTCTTTGCCTTTGCCTTTACCGTATGTGTACTACCATCAATCCCTGCACCTCCTGATGGACTCTATCCTTTCTCTTTAACAGGATTAATGACAGTAGGTAGTGAGGTATTAAAGGGATTGGCAATTGGCTTTATGACTCAGCTTATTGCACAGATCTTTTCTATGGCAGGGCAGGCAATTGCAATGCAGACTGGCTTAGGCTTTGCCTCCTTAGTAGATCCGGTATCAGGTACTAATGCTCCAGTAGTAGGTCAATTTTTTACTATCTTAGCAACGCTTGTTTTTCTGGCATTAAATGGACATTTGGCCTTTATTGGCTTGATGTTAGAAAGCTTTAATACCCTTCCTATTGGCCAAGGTATGCTTCCACCTGATGGATTATATGGAATAGCTACCTTTGGATCCTTTATGTTTCAAGGGGCGGTGGCCATGGCGCTTTCATCAATTTGTACTATGCTTATAGTCAATTTTACCTTAGGCGTGATGACGCGTGCGGCCCCGCAACTTAATATCTTCTCCTTAGGCTTTGCTATTTCAATGATTGTGGGAATTACAACCATCGTGATATCTTTAGGAGCCTTCATGGGGAATTTTACTGCTGATTTAAATGAGGTTATTTCAACTACCTGCAGCTTAATTGGCACTGCCTGCGAAGATGTGTTTTAATTAGCGCCTAATCCCCTCTCTTAGCATAATCTTGGCAACAACACAGGAATTACCAATGACAGATCTGCAACGTGAGATTAATGATCTTTTAAATAAGCTTTTTGAAGAAGGGCCCGTGGTCATGCAAGATTTAATCGGCTCGGTACCTCTTCCTTTTTCTGAGAACAGTTGCTTATATGAAGGGCATAATATTTCCTTTTTGCAAATGTGCGAGACCTTTAGTGCACTGCTTAATAAGCCTTTCAACGTTATTCCACCTGCAGGCTGTTTAGAGGTTTTAGCTTGCTTTTTGTCCGCAGTTGATATTAATTCATTCTTCTTGTCTGGAAAGAACATAACTCAAGAGAAGATTATCGAGCGTGCTTGTGCTTTTGATTATGCAAAGCAATTTGATAAAGATAGTATCTTTAGAACCTCTAAAACGAAGGTTGCCTTTGAGGCCTATGTAGAAAAATTAAATCGAGTTGATCCCAATTGCAGCCTAGAATTGGCAGCCTATGCCTTAGCAGAATTTGTAAGGATCAAGCCTTTTAAAATAGCCAATGGTCATTGTGCACGCTTGATCATGAATTATGTGCTACTACGTAACGACATTCCGTGGATTTTTTTTGAAGCAGGAGATAAGGCTCAATATGATGAAGCGCTGGCTCTCTATAAACAGTCTCGTGAATTAGGGGCAGTAGTAGCGCTAATTGCACAGGTGGTGCAAAGACAAATTAGACCTTGGCTTAAGGACTGTACTCAAGAAGAGCAAGCCTGGCGTGATGCTTTAGTAAACAGATGTATGGATGTATATAAGTCTAAAAAGCTCTTAAATTTTGCCAAGTTGCATAAGTGGATACAAAAGTAAAAAGTACAAGCTTAGTTTAAGCAGTAGATATAGGAAAAAATCATGAATTTTGAAAGTGAAGACTATCATAAATCAGCATCAAACTTTCGTGACCATAAGGCTATAAAGACGTTTTTTAACTCTCTTTTAAAGGATTTTAAAAAGACCTTGGAAAAAGCTTTAGCTTATAAAAAAGAAAGCTCTGCTTATGATTTATTGTTAAAGGTACCTAAGCTTGATGCAGAGATTGCGGGAGTTAAGTTTTTCGAAAAAATTTCGGAATATGAATCACCAATAGAGCGTCAACACTATATGTTTGTGGCAGTGTTACATTATGCCTTTATAGATTGCCTGTTAGAGGGGGAAAAATTTAATCCAGAAAGTGTGGTAAAAAATGCTTTATCCTCTATTACTGGTGATTTTGATGGTAGCATTTCAAAAGAAGATCGGAACGATGCCATCATCTTCTCTGTTGAGTACCATGTCTTTTCTCATATTGCAGCCTGTGCTCGCGCTAAATGCGGGATAAGCATGGACATGATCTATAGCTTAGGCAATATTTTTGTGCGCAATAACTCTTGTGATGACACTGTATGTGAGCTGAGAAAGAAAAATATCAGAGCTAAAAAGGGGCAAATTAAATATGTACCTGCTAAGAACATCATGCTAGCATTAACTACTTTTGTAGAAAAATTGTCTCAAAGCTTTGGTGATCCTTTTGAGAAGGCGGCATATGCCTTATGCGAATTTACGCGTATACATCCATCGGTTACAAATACCGGCAAGATTGCGCGTGCATTAATGAATTATTGTCTGCAGGAGGCGGGCTATCCTCCCTTGATCATTTCAGAAAACATGAAAGATCGCTATGACGAGGCTTTAAATAGCTATACCAGCGATGATTTTAATCTATATCCCATGCGTTTGTTGTTACGAGAAAACGCTTGTCTTTTTTGGGACCAAGATTCGTTAGGTACCTTTGATCTTACAGATTATCTTTCCCTTTTTGGTGTTGGTAAGATGAACGATTATTATGAGGAGTAAGCCTATTTAAAAATAGATTTAGTCGGAGTCTTCTAAAATTAAAACACCGCTTTTAAAATGGCGGTGTTTATAAATGGCAGTTAGGTACTAGTCCTGTTCAAAAACATAGCAGGGCGTGTATTCTCCGCCTGAGAGCAGGATCCTTCCTTGATCAATAAAATCACGCATTAATGTTTCCATTCCCGCTATGATGTCCGGATCTCCATGGAGATGGAAGGGGCCGTTTTTTGCTACCTCACTAATACCTGATTCTTTAACATTACCAGATACGATGCCAGAAAATGCAGCTCTAAGATTAGCTGCCAATTTCCAAGGCTCTTGGTTGCGGTGCAGATCTAGAGCAGCCATGCTTTCATGGGTTACCTGCATAGGCTTTTGTAAAACCTCTGGGATCTTAAGAGTCCAATTGAAGGTAAAGGAATCATGAAGCAAGGTACGATGATCGGTAACGTTATCTAGCATGTTGCGAACCTGACAGGCAACCTCTTGAGGATCGTTATCTATTCTCGTATACAATCGCTTAGTCTCATTGCCAAAGCAGGTAATGATGAATTTTTCTAGGGTATCTAGGTAGGCCTTAGATTTTTCATTACCAGTTAGGATCAAGGGCAAAATGGTGTGTCTGTTTTCTGGATGGAGTTTTAGTGCCAGAATAAAGAGAAGCTCCTCCGCAGTACCAGGTCCGCCTGGGAAAATGATCATGGTATGTCCAAGACGTACGAAGGCTTCAAGACGTTTTTCAATATCTGGAAGAATTATTAGATCTGAGACCATGCTATTAGGAGGCTCTGCGGCAATAATAGAAGGCTCAGTAAGACCAATTAAACGACATCTATCGGTAGCACTTTGCAATACATGGCCCATGATAGCTCCCTTCATGGGAGCCTCCATTACGCCAGGACCACAGCCGGTGCAAACATCAATTTTACGCAAGCCTAATTGATAGCCAACCTCATAGCAATAATCGTATTCGTCTTGGGGGATAGAGTGTCCTCCCCAGCAAACTGCGATATTAGGTCTAAAGTTTGCTTTTAATACATCAGCATTACGCAAAATTAAGAAGATGTAATTAGTAACAAGATCACAATTGGCGCTATTGCTAATCACCTTTTTTAGCATATCAAGATTGTAGATCTTGAGCATCACAATATCGCGGAGCACGGCATAGAGATGGTTTCTTAGCGAATTTATGATCTGTCCATCAACAACAGCAGACTCTGGTGGATTGATAAGTTCAATTTTAAGACCACGCTCGGTACGCACTACGTTGATGTCAAAGCTTTCGTAATTTTCTAAAAGCTCCTTGGAATTGTCGGTAATGCTTCCGCTATTTAACACTGCCAAAGAGCAGTTGCGATAGAGGTTATAGAGCTCCCCTTGGTAGATGCTGGAGATACTGTCAGCTTCAATTTGGTTGAGCAATGCCATCGAACCTGACGGCCATACCACCTGAACTGCCATGCGATCCTCACTTAAATGACTTCAGTCACTGCTTAATGTTTTGTGATTGATTGTGAATGCTTTTTGTTAATTTTCTGTGAGAGTTTAGTAATGAGCAATAGCTATTGCCTAATAGTGCGTGCGATCTCACGTACATCACTCTTAGTTGAACGAATTGGTGTGATATCAATACCACCACGTCTAGTAAAGGCACAGGCTACCGTGAGCTCAAGTGGAGCGAGCCTTTGTAAAATATCAGAGAAAATTAGCTCGCAACATTGCTCGTGAAAGCCTTGGTGGGTACGCAGTGATATTAAATAGGCCAAAAGCCCGGCGTGACTCATATGTGAGCCTTTGTATTTGATTATCACCTCAGCATGATCTGGCTGAGAGGTAACGGGGCATAGCGTTCTTAGTATGTTGGAGCGCAGAGTTTCTTCAACTATATTTTCATTATCACTCTTTAGAAGGGATGCGTCATAGTTGTAGCTAACCTTAGTAAGTGGCTCATTGTCTATGATGCTTGCAATGCTTCTGTCAGAGAGTACAAAGGGACATTGTTCAAGATCGTAGAGCTTGACCTCAGGATGTGACTTAAGCTCACGCTCTAGGTCTTTGGTGATAATGCTTTGTACTTCCGCAAGATCTCTAAACTTAGTCATTGTAAAGGATAGTAGGTAGAGCTTTAATGATTTTGACTCAATAATGCAGGGGCTTGAGGCATCAACCTTAATAGTGCCACAGCAGGCTTTCGGAATACCGTTAATATCAAGATAGGTTATTTCATAACAGTGCCAGAGATCAAAGCCTTGAAAATTAGTTTTAGCTAGTGAAGCCCTGCCGATGCTACGTTCAATTGGACGTAGCACTTCAGGATTGTATTCTTCAAAATAAACGGTGGCTTGGGAGCCTAATGATAGATTGCCAACAGGCATGGAAAATCCTTATTTTTTAATTAATAATCTGCAAGCTCGCATGCTTTGCTTACGAAGCTATTTTCATTGCCCTGGATTTTTGCAACAGCTTTGTTCCAAGTGCATTCATCCTTGCTTGGCGGATAGATATTATTCCAAGCCTCATAGAGCTTTTGCTGCTGCTTGGTAATGGAAATATTGTACTCATCGGACATATATAGATAAGCACGTGCAATTAGCCCACGAGCTCTTTCTGGAGGCTGGGCTTGGCGGTGTTTAAAATCAATAGCCATGTCGCACTGACCATACATGCCTTTGCCATTCCAGTCTGAGAAGTGATAGTTACTACGATCGCCATTGATTTCGCCTACTGCAGGGTAGAGATTATGTAGATCGCCTTCAATTTTTTTAAATAGAGCATCGTTTAAGGCGCATTGCTTACGTCCGCCATTTTGCCAGCATAGGCGCTGTCTGCCAAATTCCCAAGCGGGCATGATATGCTCCGCCTCGATACGAGCGGCGCGTTTGGCATTGCGGCGTACCTTATAGCCACAACTCTTTAAATCGGGATAATAACGATTTCTCTCAAAGATCAGCGGACATCCGCAGTATAGGGTTGATGGGTTATCAAGTTGCTTCATAATACCAGGCAGTTTAATTTTAGCCTCAGCAAATGAATCTAAGGCTAGAGCCTGGGATGAACAAACAATAGACGCAATTGCTAGCGAGAGAGTAAGCAATATTTTTGATTTCATGAGCGTCGCCTCTTTTATGTATATCATGTCAGTCTGTATACTCTACTCTAAAAATATGCTTTTTGCCCATCAGGAGAATTTATGTTGATTGATTTGACCAAGATTGCAACCTTTGGTGTTGCCGGAAATTTTACAGGTCATCTAGAGCAAGCAGGTGAAGCTGCTGATTTTACTAAGGTAAAAACTGCTGAGGCTAATGCGCCTAAGGCTTTATTTCCTACCTATATTCCAAATAAGCCTGAAGAGATTGTACCTAAGTTTTTAACGGTTTATCCCTTTGATGAATACCGTATCATTTTCCCAACTGGTGAGCAGAAGCTACAAATTGAGCCTGAGTGTGCCATAGTCTGCAAAGTGCAATGGGATAACGATAAGATTGTGGCATTAAAGCCTTATCTTTTTGGTGCTTCAAATGACTGCTCAATTCGCAAGGCCGGAGCTAAAAAGATTTCTGAGAAGAAAAACTGGGGCCCATCCTCTAAGGGCTTTGCCTCACAGCAGCTTAAAATTGATAAATTTGAACAGGGCGGTATTTTAGATAGATATCGTATAGCCTCCTTCTTAATCCGTGATGGCGTAGCTCATCCCTATGGTGAGGATTCTGCAGTCCGTGACTATAGCTATTTTTATGAAAAGCTTTTGAACTGGTGTATTGATAAGTTTAATAACCAAGCAAATGAAGGTCCTGCAGAAACTATTGGTGAATATTTAAAGGCTGCAGGCTGTCCTGATACGGTATTGATTTCTGTAGGTGCTACCCGCTATACCGATTACGGTGAGCATAATTTTCTCCAAAACGGTGATAAGGCAGTAGTGGTTGTTTATCCCGAGGATGTCTATAGCCAAGATGAGATCATTCATCGTGCTCAGACTGATAACCTTGAGGAAGAGGATATCTCTGTTTTGTATCAAGAGGTAGTTCTCTAATCAACGCATCCTAAAATATTTGTGGATGCTAGCCTTATTTTTGGAGCTTTGTATTGCGTTTTTATGCCTATCATGGCTCCAAATTTTCTAAGGTATAAGATCAGGGCAGACAAAATCCTAAACATTGAATATTTCTTGCCCTTTTTTGCCTTTTCCTACTTTAGCTCAAGCCTGAGCAGTTATTCCATCTATTACCTGTTAGAGTGTGCAATTAAGTGAGATTTTGACAGGAAATTCTTATATGAAACCTTATATCGTTTGTCACATGATGAGCTCTCTTGACGGTCGCATCGACTGTGCTATGACGGAGCAATTAGGATCGAGCTCGCCTTATTATGAAACTCTGGCATCTTTTAATTGCAAGTCTATGCTGATGGGACGCGTCACCATGCAGATGCATTATGCAATGCAGGAGCCCTATAGCGCCGTTGATCCTATGCCTGTTGGAAAAACTGAGATCTTTAAGGCAAGGGACGCTGATAGCTTTTTAATCGCAGTTGATACCATGGGCAAGCTCTCTTGGGATAAAAATGAGTTTGATGGCCAGCAACTTTTGGTGGTGGTATCTGAGCTGTGTCCTAAGGAATATGTGGATTATTTGAAAGCAAAACATATCTCCTACATAGCCTGTGGAAAAAATAAAATTGATTTAAAAGAAGCCTGTGAGCTTTTAAATCAGGAATTTCATATAGATAGGTTATTGCTAACAGGTGGTGGCAATATCAATGGGGCTTTTTTGCAGGAAGGTTTAATCGATGAGCTTTCTGTGATCATAGGCCCTGGTATCGATGGTCGTGCGGGAATGGCTGCCATGTTTGATGGCATTTTGGATAGTGAAAGAAGTGCTACTTTATGCAGGCTTGAGAGCGTACAGAGACTTGAGCACGATATGGTGTGGCTAAAATATAAATTCTGATAAAAAAAACGCATCAGGGGGATAACTTTGATGCGTTTTTTTAATGATGACCTAATTTAGAGGGCATCCTTTAGCATTTGGGCACGATCAGTCTGCTCCCAAGGATATGACTCATGGCCAAAGTGACCATAGGTTGAGGTGGGCAGATAGATAGGGCGCAAGAGGTTTAACATCTTAATGAGACCGTAGGGACGTAGATCAAAGACCTCGGGTACAGCGCGCGCAATCTTTTCATCAGATACGATGCCAGTACCAAAGGTATTGATAGAAATCGATACGGGCTTAGCAACACCAATGGCGTAGGACACCTGAAGTTCACAACGCTTAGCAAGTCCTGCGGCAACTACATTTTTGGCAACATAGCGGGCAGCATAGGCTGCTGAGCGATCAACCTTAGATGGATCTTTACCTGAGAAGCATCCACCACCGTGAGCTGCGGCACCACCGTAGGTATCAACGATGATCTTACGGCCGGTAACACCACAATCACCAACCGGGCCACCTATTACAAAACGACCTGTGGGGTTGATAAAGTATTTGGTCTTTTCAGTTAAAAGCTTAGTTGGGATCACCTTTTTGATGATCTCCTCCATCACGCCCTCGTGTACGTGATCCTGAGTTACATTAGGATCATGCTGAGTTGATAGCACTATGGTATCAATGCCAGCAATAGAGCCGTCATCGTTATACTCAAAGGTAACCTGACTCTTAGCATCAGGGCGCAGGAAAGGAAGAATATGCTTGCGACGGCATTCTGCTTGACGTTGCATGAGCATGTGGGCATAGGTGATAGGGGCCGGCATTAACACCGGAGTTTCATCGCAGGCATAACCAAACATTAAGCCCTGATCTCCTGCGCCTTGATCCTCTGGACGATCGCGGCTTACACCCTGATTAATATCTGGTGATTGCTTGCCAATGGCGTTGACGAAAGCGCAGAAGTGACCATCAAAGCCCACCTCTGAGGTATCGTAACCAATATCGCAGACAGTTTTACGGACACGGGATTCTAAATCCAAATTAGCAGTAGTGGAGATCTCACCTGCAACTAAGATAAGACCGGTTTTAACCAAGGTCTCACAGGCAACGTGTGCGTATTTATCCTGCTCTAGGCAATAATCGAGAATAGTATCTGAGATCTGATCGGCAACTTTATCGGGATGTCCTTCAGACACAGACTCAGACGTAAAAAGTCTGGACATGTATAGCTCCTCCAAATTATGAAGTCCGGCTGCGTCGGTGAGGGGCTGACTGCAGCAAATCATGCATATTATAGCAGTTTGTAAAGTTTACGGATATGAAACAAAATTACCATACAAAAACTTAAATAGAATCGCAAAATAGGCACAAAATTTTTGCGCTTTTAATTAATGCAGATAATAGGCTTTGAGCTCATTAAATAGAGGATAAATTCGCAAATGCGTGCGTTGATCTTGTCTAGTTAAAGCGCTTTTATAGCGGAATAGTTTATTTAGAACTAAAGCAATTAAATTTTGAGATCCGTCACGCAATTATGAGGTCGTAACCGTTTGCATGTGCACGCATGGTGTACAATCGCTGTAAACAAAGGTGAAGCGGCATTAAGCCGAGTAATTTTTCAAAAAGGAAACAAATATGCGTTTTTTCATTGATACTGGCAACGTTGAAGAAATCCGCAAGGCAAACGACATGGGCGTTATCTGCGGTGTTACCACTAATCCTTCTTTGATCGCCAAGGAAGGCCGTGATTTTAATGAGACCATCAAGGAAATCACTTCCATCGTTGACGGCCCTATTAGCGGTGAGGTTAAGCCTACCACTTTAGATTATGAGGGTATGATCAAGGAAGCTCGTGAAATTGCTGCTATTCACCCTAATATGGTTGTAAAGATCCCTCTAACAGCTGACGGCTTGAAGGCTTGCCATCAGTGTGCAAAGGAAGGCATCAAGACCAATTTGACCTTGGTGTTCTCTGCATCTCAGGCTCTATTGGCAGCTCGTGCTGGTGCAACCTATGTTTCTCCTTTCATTGGTCGTTTGGATGATATCTCTGAGGATGGCCTTGAGCTAATCCGTACCATTGCTGACATGTTCTCTGTAAATGGCATTGACTCTCAGATCATCTGCGCATCAATTCGTAGCCCTTATCATGTAATGCAGTGCGCTTTGGCAGGTGCTGATATCGCTACTGTTCCTTACAAGGTTATTATGCAGATGGTTCACCATCCTTTGACCGATCAGGGTATTGAGAAATTCCAGGCTGACTACAAGAAAGTTTTCGGCTAATTTTCTTAAACTAATAAAATAAGTAAGGCCGATCCAAATTATGATCGGCCTTTTTTAAGATCGGTTTTTGATGAATAAATTAAGCAAATATTTGTCCGTAGGTGCTCTAGCAGTTGCAGTGCTGTACGGCGCAGGCGTGTGGGTATCTGGCCACTATGCTGAGGAGATAATCGATAAGGCTTTAGCTCAGCTTAATGCCAATCTTGATAAGCGCCATCAGTCAGGTTCACTGATGTTTGATATCAAGACTTCCTATGAGCAGCTTGAAAAAGGCTTCTTCTCACAAAAGGGTAATATAGTATTAAAAACTAGTACCTCAGATAAGGAATATCGAATTCCTGTAGATGTATGTCATGGCTTTTTACGCTTGCAGTCCAAAGCTGATCTCTTCCATTTTTTAAATAACCTGTTTTTAAAAAACGGGGTATTAGAGCGTGATAGTGCCAAGGCAATAGCTAAGGCTGATGTTAGGCTTTTCCCTTTGAATTACTCGCTTAAGGTTGAGGGCCATGGTTCCTATTCAAAAAATTACCTAGCCTTTGATAAAAAGCGTGCCAAAGATGCAAATAATGATACCTCCGCAAGCTTTACCTTGCACCGTTCAACCTTCGGTACCGTAAGTGTAAATGCGAATGCATCTAATATCGTAACCCCAAATGGCTTGATAGGTGGGGTGTTTATCCGTGACGTCTATGAGGAACATGAGGATAGCTTAGGAAATATTTATGCAGCTCTATCTGATATGAATCTTCATGGTACAGCCTTTGATGAGCTCTATGCGCTACGGGCTAAAGTTCAATGTCTAAAGGGCAGTACTGCTGATGGTTTTGGCATTAATTTGAAGCTTATGGCTGATACCACCAAGGGACATGGTAGTGCGGATCTTAGTGCTGGTGATTTTTCTAAGAGTGCTATTGAAAAGAGTGGTGGTTCCATTGCAGAAGCGGCCATCTCTCCTTTATCCTTATTGCAATATCTAGTTCCAGGCAGTGGCTACCTTAAGCTAAATGATCTAGATTTTAAGGTTAACTTTACAAGTCCACTAGGTCATGTGAAATACGATATAGCAGGTAATGGTGGGATCAAGTATCCTTCCACAGATCTATCCTTATCCGAGGTTAACGGAAAATTTACTTTTAAGTTTGAGCATGTCAATGACAAGGGGGAGAGTGTTATTGATGCGCTTGGACGTAGTTTGTTTGTGAAGGATGGCAAGGGCTATAGAACTGATATTTCTATCAGAAATGGTCATTTGTCTTTCAACGAAAAATAGCTTTTAACGATTTTATTTAAATTTAGGAGCAAGAAATATGTCAGATCGCAGAGAACTTGCCAATGCACTTCGTGCACTTGCAATGGATGCAATTCAGAAGGCCAAGTCTGGTCACCCAGGCGCCCCTATGGGCATGGCCGATATGGCTGAGGCTTTGTGGCGCGGCTTTATGCATCACAACCCCAAGAACCCTAAGTGGGCAAATCGCGACCGTTTCATTTTGTCAAATGGCCACGCCTCCATGTTGATTTACTCCTTGCTTCACTTGACCGGCTACGATCTTTCAATTGAGGATCTTAAGCAGTTCCGTCAGCTAGGCTCTAAGACTCCAGGCCACCCTGAATACGGTGAGGTTCCTGGCGTTGAAACCACCACTGGTCCTTTGGGCATGGGCTTTGGTAATGCAGTAGGTTTTGCTTTAGCTGAGCGTATGCTTGCCTCTGAGTTCAACCGTCCTGGCTTTGATATTGTTGATCACTATACCTATGTATTTATGGGCGATGGTTGCTTGATGGAAGGCATCTCTCATGAGGCTGCCTCCTTAGCTGGTACCTTTGGCTTAGGCAAACTCATCTGTTTATATGATTCAAATGGCATTTCCATTGACGGTGATGTAAAGAATTGGTTTGGTGATGATACTGCTAAGCGCTTTGAGGGCTATCACTGGCAGGTTATTAAGATTGAAAATGGTAATGATGGTGAACAGGTTGCTAAGGCCATCAAGGAAGCTCAGGCTGATACTGAGCATCCTTCATTGATCATTTGCCCGACCACTATTGGCTTTGGCTCTCCTAACAAGGGCGGTAAGTCTGCATCTCATGGTGCTCCTTTGGGTGATGATGAAATTAAGCTTACCCGTGAGCAATTGGGCTGGAAGTATGGTCCTTTTGAAATCCCTGCCGAAATCAAAGAGCAGTGGGATGCTACTGCTAAGGGTGCAGAGGAAGAGGGCAAATGGAATGAACTATTTGCCAAATATCAGGCTCAATATCCTGAGCTTGCCTCTGAGTTTACCCGTCGTATGGCTGAGAAATTGCCTGAAGGCTTTGAAAAGAAGGCTTATGACTGGGTACATGAGCTACAAAAGCAGCCTGATCCTAAGGTTGCAACCCGCAAGGCAGGTCAGATCTGCTTGGACTTCTTAGGTGCCGCATTGCCTGAGTTAAACGGTGGCTCTGCAGACTTAGCTCCTTCTAATTTAACCATTAACAAGTCCTCTAAGGATAATGGTCCTAAGAGCTTTGATGGTAACTACTTCCACTGGGGTGTGCGTGAATTTGGTATGTGCGCAGCCATGAACGGTATCCTCCTACATGGTGGCTTCCGTCCATATGGTGGTACCTTCTTAATCTTCTCAGACTATGCACGTAATGCATTGCGTATGTCTGCCTTGATGAAGATCCCTTCACTCTATGTCTTCACTCACGATTCCATCGGTGTTGGTGAGGATGGTCCTACCCATGAGCCTGTTGAGCAGACTGCATCTTTGGATCTCATTCCTAACTTTGATGCATGGCGTCCGTGCGATTTAATCGAGACTGCTGCTGCTTGGACTCATGCCATTGAGCGTAAGGACGGTCCTTCAGCTATGATCCTAACCCGTCAGACTCTAGAGCAGATGCCTCGTACTGATGACCAGGTTGATAACATCCAAAAGGGTGGCTATGTCTTGAAGGATTGCGAAGGCCAAGCTGATGTGATCTTTGTATCTTCTGGCTCTGAGGTCGCTCTGTGCGTTCACGCTGCCGAGGAATTGGCTAAGGAAGGCAAGAAGGCTCGCGTGGTATCAATCCCTTGCGCTCCTTTGTTTGATCGTCAGGATAAAGCTTATCGTGACAGCGTATTACCTCCTGAGGTTAGAGCTCGTGTTGCAGTTGAAGCAGGTCGTTCTATGATGTGGGACAAGTACATCGGTCTTGATGGTACTACTGTTTGCATGGATACCTTCGGCGCTTCAGGTCCTGCAGCTAAGCTCTTTGAGCACTTTGGCTTCACCGTTGAAAATGTAGTCAAAGCAGCAAAATCTGTTTTGAAATAATTTTCATTAAAGCTAAATGAATTTGAGCCTCTACTCACAAAGTAGGGGCTTTTTTGCATACGTAGGCATCCAAAATGTGCAAAAAGTTACAATATTGTGGATATGATGCCGAAATGTGCGGTAAAATTACGGCTGTCAGGCAAGGAGCGATCCTGTCTGAAAGAGTTTTTACTATCTAAAGAGGAAATACGAACTATGGCAATTCTGAAAATGGCCGATCTCGACCTTAAAGGCAAGCGTGTTCTGATCCGTAGCGATCTCAACGTGCCCATCAAGGACGGCAAAGTTGCTTCTGATAAGCGCATTACCGCCACTCTCCCTACCATCAAGCTTGCTCTTGAGAAGGGTGCCAAGGTCATGGTGACCTCTCACTTAGGTCGTCCTGAGGAAGGCGTTTTCGCAGAGGAGTTCTCCTTAAAGCCTGTTGCTGATTATATTCAGGACAAGCTCCCTGAGGTTAAGGTCCGTTTGGTTCCTAATGCTGAGTACCTAGCTGGCGTTACTCCTGCTGATGGTGAGTTGCTCGTTTTAGAGAACTGCCGTTTCAACAAGGGTGAGAAGAAGAACGATGCAGAGCTTGCTAAGAAGTATGCTGCTTTGTGTGATGTCTTCGTAATGGATGCTTTCGGCACCGCTCACCGTGCACAGGGCACCACCTATGGTGCTGCTGAGTATGCTCCTGTTGCTTGTGCAGGTCCTTTGCTTGCTGCTGAGCTTGATGCTTTGGGCAAGGCTATGGATAATCCTGCTCGTCCAATGGTTGCTATCGTTGGTGGTTCTAAGGTTTCAACTAAGTTGCCAGTTTTAAACAGCCTCCTCAAGGTTGCTGATCAGTTGATCGTCGGTGGTGGTATTGCTAATACCTTCATGGCAGCACAAGGTGCTAATGTTGGTGCATCTCTTTGCGAAACCGATCTTATCGAGACTGCTAAGGAATTGGCAGCTAAGACTGAGATCCCTGCTTTTGAAGATGTTGTTGTTGGTAAGGAATTCTCTGAGACCACTCCTGCTACTACCAAGGATCTTAAGGACGTCGCTGATGACGATATGATCTTTGACTTAGGCCCTAAGTCCATGGCTAACATCGAGAAGGTTATCAAGAATGCTAAGACCATCCTTTGGAATGGTCCTGTTGGCGTGTTTGAGTTTGACAACTTCGCAGGTGGCACCAAGGCTTTGGCTGAGGCTATTGCTAATTCTGAGGCCTTCTCTGTTGCAGGTGGTGGTGACACCATTTCCTCAATCCAGAAGTTTGGCGTAACCTCTAAGATTTCCTATATCTCCACTGGTGGTGGCGCATTCTTAGAGTTCGTTGAAGGCAAGAAGCTTCCTGCTGTCGAGATCCTCGAGAAGCGTGCTGCTGAATAATTAATAAAGAAGTGCTTGCCTCGGCAGGCACTTTTTTGGATATAGATCACCATACAAAATAGATAAAGGATATAAAAATGACTAAGATCCTTGATGTCGTTCAGCCTGGTGTTGTTACCGGTGAGAACCTTCAGAAATTGTTTGCTGTTGCCAAGGAAAATGGCTATGCATTCCCTGCATTTAACTGCGTTGGTACCAATTCTATTAATGCAGTATTAGAGGCTGCTCGTGAGGCAAAATCTGCTGTGATCGTTCAGTTCTCAAATGGCGGTGCTGGCTTTATTGGTGGCAAGAGCTTGAAGCTTGAGGATCAGGGCGTAGCTGTTTTAGGTGCTGTCTCTGGTGCCTTACACACCCGTAACGTTGCTAAGTACTATGGCGTTCCTGTTGTGCTTCACACCGATCACTGCGCTAAGAAGCTTCTTCCTTGGGTTGATGGTTTGCTTGATGCAGGTGAGAAGTATTTTGCTGAGCATGGTGAGCCTTTGTTCTCCTCTCACATGATCGATCTCTCTGAGGAGTCCTTAAAGGACAATATCGATCTTTGCTCTAAGTATTTAGAGCGTATGGCTAAGATGGGCATGACCCTCGAGCTTGAGTTAGGTTGCACTGGCGGTGAAGAAGACGGTGTTGATAACTCTGGTAAGGATGAGTCTGCACTTTATACTCAGCCTCAGGATGTTGCTTATGCCTATGAGCGTTTGATGAAGATTTCCCCTAACTTCACCATTGCAGCTTCATTTGGTAATGTTCACGGTGTTTACAAGCCTGGTAACGTTAAGCTTACTCCGACCATTCTCCGTGACTCTCAGAAGTATATTAAGGATAAGTTTGGTACTCCTACTGATAAGCCTTGCAACTTAGTATTCCACGGTGGTTCAGGTTCAGCTCCTTCTGAGATCAAGGAAGCTGTTTCATATGGTGTCATTAAGATGAATATCGATACCGATACTCAGTGGGCAACTTGGAACGGTATTAAGCAGTACTATGAGAAGAATCATGACTACTTGCAGGGACAGTTAGGCAATCCTACTGGTCCTGATGCTCCTAACAAGAAGTACTATGATCCTCGTGCATGGTTACGTGCAGCCGAGACCTCAATGAGAGATCGTGCTATCGAAGCCTTCAAGGAATTAGGCTCCTACAATTCTCTTTAATCTAATCTGTGAAATGTCCTCCATCTTTTTGATGGAGGATGTTTACGGTAAAAAGTAGATTTATGAAGATCTCAGCTTAGGCTGGGATTTTTTTTCGATTGTAGGGTAGGAATTTATTTAGCCAGCTTAAAGTCTACAATCGCCTTATCTTCCAAAGAGAATACCAAAGCTATTCTTA
>CAVHVI010000003.1:0-45245 GCA_963639245.1 Bacteroidaceae bacterium | reverse complement strand
ACTATCGAAGTTCATTTTGCTATAAAACTCTGCTTATGTTGCACGCCCATAAGTCGAAAAAAATTAAGCCTTACGGATCCTATATTTACGCCTGATCCTTCAATTTACCCTTCTAAACGAGTTGTGAGGTTAACTTGATTGCTTGTGTATAGACTACATGATGATTTATGAAGGGGCGGCGGTTTGGATAGGGAGGGATGTCAAATTTCATCGGATTTTTTTGTTTGTGTAAGGTCTTGAAGTGGGCGAATGCTAAGAGAACGGCGGATAAATCAGCATTAAAGAGCTATCAGAGGTCATTTTGCTATAAAACAATAATCATGTTGTTACGCCATAACTAAAAAATAAAAATCCTTCTTAAAAGCCGTATATCTGCCGTTTAATAAGATTAGGTGTTCGAAACAAAAAAAGGAAGGCTTGTGCCTTCCTTAATTATCTAAGAACCTGTTAATGATTAAGCGTAGGTCTCTTCGGTCTTTACGTGTTCAGTAACATCGATAACTTCTTTAACAACACCAGGGAAGGCTTGAACTAGCTGGGTCTTAATGCCATCCTGAAGGGTAAGAGATGCCATGGAGCAGCCCATGCAACCACCTTCAAATTTGACCTTAACTGCGCCATCCTCTTCAGTGAAGTCTACAAATTCAACAGCACCACCATGACCTGCAAGTGAAGGGCTTACAGTTGCTTCGATGAAATGAGCAATTTGATCTTTAATGGAGGCATTTTCACCCAAAGGATTCTTATTGAGATTTGGTGCGTGGAAGGTAAGCAGATCTTCGTCGTTTTCATCTTTGCTCAAATCAATTACTGATTCATCAAGATATTCTGCAACGGACTGGTCGATCACGATCTCAAAGCCGTTCATTTTGAAATGTTCGTCATTTGAGGTGATGTATTCCTTAGGGCAGTACAAAATGCCACATTGAACACCAGGGGTACCAACATTGGTAGCAGTAAGACGGATTGCCAAGCCTTTCATATTCTGCTTGTTAATGATGCTAAGGAAATATTCCTGAGCCTTATCAGATACAGTAATTTTGCTCATGATGAACCTTAAATTTCTATGCTATTTGGTAGTAGAGAATAGCTTTAAATTCTTAAACTTGTGAAATTATACCTTAGTTGTCAAATTTCCGCTTTTGAATGTGAAGCGGAACAACATTTAGTTAAATCCTGATTAAAGGTATAAAGCGCGGAGTAATGCGCTTCCATACGAGTACGAAAATTATTCACAAAAGTGCGCGAAACGCAAAAAATCCTGTATCATTATCGGAGCAATTTTTGAAAACCGAGAATCTCGGATTTTTTTGGAGAAAACACTAATGAAGTCTTATGACGATCTTCAGTTAGCCAAGTATGGCATTACTGCTGCTGCTAGCATCAAGTACAACCCCACCTATGAAGAGCTTTTCGCAGACGAGACCGTTGCTGGTCTTGAGGGCTACGAGAAGGGCGTTGTCACCGAGATGGGCGCTGTTAACGTTATGACCGGCGTTTACACCGGCCGTTCTCCTAAAGATAAGTTCATCGTCAAGGACGACACTTCTAAGGACAACTTCTGGTGGACCACCGAAGGCTTCAAGAATGACAACAAGCCTTTGAGCACTGAGTCTTGGAATGTCTTGAAGGATTTAGCTGGCAAAGAGCTTTCCAACAAGAACCTTTACGTTGTTGATTGCTTCTGCGGTGCTAACGCTAACACCCGTATGGCTATCCGTTTCGTAATGGAAGTTGCATGGCAGGCTCACTTCGTGACCAACATGTTCATCCGTCCTACTGAGGAAGAGCTCGCAAACTTCACCCCTGACTTCGTTGTTTTGAACGCAGCCAAGGCTAAGGTTGAGAACTACAAAGAGTTAGGCCTCAACTCTGAGACCGCTGTTGTGTTCAACCTCACCGAGCGCATGCAGATCATCCTCAACACCTGGTACGGTGGCGAGATGAAGAAGGGCATGTTCTCCATGATGAACTACTACTTACCTTTGAAGGGCATCGCTGCTATGCACTGCTCTGCCAACACCTCTAAGGATGGCAAAGAGACCGCTATCTTCTTCGGCCTCTCTGGCACTGGTAAGACCACCCTTTCTACCGATCCTAAGCGCTTACTCATCGGTGACGACGAGCACGGTTGGGACGACGACGGCGTCTTCAACTTTGAAGGCGGCTGCTACGCTAAGGTTATCAACCTTTCTCAGGAAAATGAGCCTGATATTTGGAACGCAATCAAGCGCAATGCATTGCTTGAGAACGTAACCACTGACGCTAACGGCAAGATCGACTTTGCTGATAAGTCCGTCACTGAGAACACCCGCGTTTCTTATCCTATTTTCCACATCAACAACATCGTTAAGCCTATCTCCAAGGGCCCTGCTGCTACCCGCGTGATCTTCTTGTCCGCTGATGCATTCGGTGTGTTGCCTCCTGTTTCCTTGTTGAATGCTAACCAGACCAAGTACTACTTCCTCTCTGGCTTCACCGCTAAGTTAGCTGGTACCGAGCGTGGCATTACTGAGCCTACTCCTACCTTCTCTTCTTGCTTCGGTGCTGCATTCTTGTCACTTCCTCCTACCACCTATGCTGACGTTCTCGTTAAGCGTATGGAGAAGTCTGGTGCTAAGGCTTACCTCGTTAACACTGGCTGGAACGGCACTGGCAAGCGTATTTCCATTAAGGATACCCGTGGCATCATCGACGCAATCTTAGACGGCTCTATCGATAAGGCTCCTACTAAGACTGTTCCTGTCTTCTCCTTCACTGTTCCTACTGAGTTACCTGGCGTTGATCCTAAGATCCTCGATCCTCGTGACACTTATGCAGACGTTAAGGATTGGGAAGCTAAGGCTCAGGACTTGGCACAGCGCTTCCAGAAGAACTTCGTCAAGTTTGAGGAGTTCGATAAGGATGGTGCTTTGAAGGCTGCTGGCCCTCAGCTCTAATCTAAAAATAGTTAACTGACTTAAGTCAGTAAGCTAAAATAGAACCCGGTGTGTAATACATGCCGGGTTCTTGCTTTTAGGAAGGATAGAAAATATGAAACTGCCTTATATCACGCGTGACGGCTATGATCAGTTGCACAAAGAGCTTGATTACCTATGGAATGTGAAGCGTCCTGATGTTACCGCCAAGGTATCTTGGGCAGCAAGCTTAGGCGATCGCTCAGAGAATGCTGACTATCATTACAATAAGCGTTTATTAGGCCAGATAGACCGTCGTATTAGATTCTTACGCCATAGCTTAAATGATCTACAGGTTTGTGAATATAACCGTCAGCAAGAGGGTAAAGTCTTCTTTGGTGCTTATGTTGAGATAGAAGCAGACGATGATGGTAGCGTTATGCAGATCCGTATCGTAGGTGGTGAAGAAATCTTCGGGCGCTCCAACTATATCTCTATCGATTCTCCTATGGCCAAGGCCTTGCTTGGTAAAGAGCAGGACGATGAGGCTGTAGTAAAGACTCCTAAGGGCGATAGACTGTGGTACGTCAATAAGATCTCCTACAAATCCCCAGATTGGTTTGTAGAAGAGGAAATTGTTGATAACTATATGCGTGATGAGAATACCGAGGACGATACTCCTATTAAGGAGTTATCTCCTGAGGAAGAGAAAGAGATTGAGCAAGAGTATCTAAAGACTCTGGTTCATTAATCTTGTTATTTGGTGTTCACAGAATTTGATTATTAGAAGGACGTTTTATAAAGCTAGCGTCCTTCTTACTAATAGGGATATTTTAAAAAGTCTTAACCTCAACCACGCTTACCTTAACGTGTCCTAGCTTTAATCCCAAAAGTAGCTCCTCATCAGCAGGTTCTACATCTGTTACTAATTCAGAAACTTCATTCCATTCAGCATAAATAGATACCGCACTTTTATCTATCTTAGAATGATCGGCTGCTACGATGCAGTTGGTTGCACGATGAGTCATGGCACGGTAGGTTTCAGCGATCTCAGGATCGAAGTTTGATACACCATCTCCAGTAAGCCCTGAGGCACCGAGGATCACATGGTTGGCGTAGATCCTTGAAAGGTAATTGATAGTTTCAGGACCATAGACGCATTTTTCTATTTCGTTAAAAAGTCCTGGCAACAAATGCACCTTAAAAGTTGGATTTTGGGCAAGCTCAGAGGCAATTAGTGGGGAATCAGTAAAGATGGTCAGCTTCTTTTTCTCAGCCGCAAGACGTACCGCAACATGGATAGTGGTTGCGCCACTACCAATGATTAATACCTCTCCATCCTTTACCTCTGTTACGACATGTTGCGCGATGGCCTCACGTTGGCGAGAGAATAGATGATCACGCTCACTAACTCCAGGCTCTGGATCCATAGGTCTTGAGGCACCGCCATAGGTGCGATGAATGGAGCCTTCTTCTTCAAGCTCTGCTAGATCGCGACGAATGGTTTCGGTAGATACTCCAATATCGGAGGCAAGCTCAGAGACGCGAATTGCAGGGAAGCTTTTAAGCTTATTGCGAATTAGGGTATGGCGTTCTGATTTACTAAGCTTGTCTTTCTTTTTAACCTGCATCTTTATATCTCCGAAAACTAAAGCCGCATTGTGGAATATGCGGCTTAATATTTTACCTGATTAGTAGCTAATTTAGCTGTGAGCGCGTGCGCGACTACGCTTTAAGAGGAAGACGATTAGACCTCCTGCTATCATGACTCCTGCAGCTGCTAGAGTTGAGAGGGTACCAAGAGTCGGTACCATAGGGGTATAGCCGGCAGCCATCTTGGAGAAAAGCCACTTAGGTACGGTATTGTCGATACCGGTGGTGTATAGGGAGAGTGGGAAATTGCCCCAAGAGAGGAGGAAGGCAAAGAGCATTCCTGACCATACACCAGGCCAAAGCACAGGTAGGGTTACCATGAAGAAGATCTGTGAGCGGGAGGCTCCAAGATCGCGGGCGGCATCCTCTAAAGCAGGATCAAAGCCATAAACCTGAATTGCAATAACCAAGGTTACAACTGGGGTGATCCAAACGAGGTGAGCAAATACGGCAGTGTGCCATGAAAGGGGAATTCCCACAGCATTAAACCATAGCAATAGAGCTAGACCTAATACTGGCTGTGGGAAAAAGATAGGGAGCAAAATGAGCTTTTGATAAAGCTTACGTCCCTTCCAATCAAAGCGCGCAAAGGCCATAGCACCAAAGAAGGCGATGATGGTGGAGATTATGGTGACGGTTAGGGCAATGCAAAGTGAGTTTGAAACTAGTGAGCTAATCTCCATGGAGTTTACGGTTTTATCCCACCAACTTAGGGACCATTTCTTTACCGGAAATGAGAAGTAACGGCCCTTTGATAGCGAGGTAACGGCATCGCAAAATACTGGCAGATAGATAAAGAGTAGAACGATGATGGTCCAAAGCTTTACAAAGTCTGCTGCTGCACGTGAGGTACGAGTGTTTTCCATAATGTCCTCCTACGATCTGCCAAGAATACGATCAAGATCGAGCTTGCTAAAGGCAAAGATAGTGAGCCCGCCGATGATAAGGGTGAGTACAACTGCTAGGGCTGCACCTGATGGCCAGTTTTGAGAGTATGAGAAGGCAATATCAATTTCGTTAGTTACCACCATTACGGATTCGCCGCCGACGATCTTTGACTCAGAAATGGCACCTGCGGAGAGTACGAAGGTAAGTAGCATACCGATCAAAACACCTGGCATGGCAAGAGGTAATTCAATTTCCCTCCAGGTACGGAAGCGACTTGATCCAAGATCTCTTGCGGCGGTAATGAGATCGCGAGGCACCATGGCTACACCTAGTACTACCGGAAAGAGCATATAGGGCAGATAGGAGTAGATAAGACCAAAGGCCGTCATCCCTGGGGTATAGAGCACATCAGGGCCATTACCATTTAATAGTTGCATGGTGCCGTCTAATATGCCTTTCTTCATGAAAAATAGGATCCAACCGTAGAGACGTACGTTCTCGGATACAAACATGGGAAAGACAAATAAGATACTAACCAAGGCAGAGCATTTAGGGCCTAAGACTCTAACCATAGCAACTGCCACGGGGTAGCAAATTGGCACTAATATAGCGGTAGTAAAAGCAGCAAGGCCTATTGACCATGCAAAGGAGGTCCACACCGATCCTTGGAACATGGCGGTGAAGTTTTCAAGCGTGAAGCTTGTGAAGGCTTTAAAGGTACGTGGAGTTGCTACAGAAAAGCCTGCCACCATCACCAAGGGGGCGATAAAGCCAAGTAACATCAAGAGATATACGGGGATAGCACAGCGTCCACCCTTGCTTCTTATGAAATCCTGCAAGGTCTCTATGAGCCCTGCCTTTTTAGACTTACTCATAATCTTCATCCTTACTCGGTTACAAATACAGCGTCCTTAGCATCCCATCCAAGCTTGACCTCAGTCATTGCCTGTAGAGTCTCGGCAGCACCGTGGGGCATTTCTAAGGTGATCTGCTTTTTGCCACAGCTTAGGAGGTATTGAGAGCGAGATCCTAAGGAGAAGACATCGCCCATACGGCAGGTGATGACGTTATCTGCCTCACTTTCATCCTTCACGATACGCAGAGATTCAGGACGGACGATGATGTAGCCCTCAAGCTCCTTAGGGATAGGATCAAGCTTTAATACCTTGCCAGGAAGCTCTGATGACTCATAACCACCTTCGGCGCGGATCTTGACGGGGAAGATATTGGTATCACCGATAAAGGAGGCGACAAAGCGAGAGTTTGGATGACGATAGATTTCCTCTGGAGTGCCAACCTGCTGTAGTTGACCTGCACGCAGTACGCCTACTCTGTCTGACATATACATTGCCTCCTCAAGTGAGTGGGTAATGTAGATAAAGGTCTTGCCGGAGCGATGGTGAAGCTCTTTTAGCTCCTTTTGCAGAGTTTTTCTAAGCTTGGCATCAATGGCAGAGAGTGGTTCATCAAACAAGAGGATCTCAGGATCGTAGGCAAAGGCTCTAGCGATAGCCACACGCTGTCTTTCACCACCTGAGCACTTCATAACGTTTTTGTTGTAGTAGTTTTCAGGCAAGGACACCATATCCATAAGCTCTTGGGCCTTGTAGGTACGCTCAGCACGAGGGATGCCCTTAATGCGCATGGGGAATTCAATGTTCTGGCCTACAGTCATGTGCGGGAACAGGGCTAAGAATTGGAACACCATGCAGGTAGGGCGCTTGTCAGGAGGAAGAGTGCTAATCGACTGACCTGAAAGCACGATGTCACCAGTGGTAGGCTGATCCATACCTGCAAGCATCTTTAAGATAGTGGTCTTACCAGATCCTGAAGGACCTACTAGGGTGAAGAACTCATTCTTCTTGATCTTGAGGTTTACGTCCTTGATAACCTTCACGCCATCAAATGAGCGGCAGACATGTACCAAATCTAGTAGAGTATCACCGCTCTTTACGGCAGAGCCTTGGCTCTCTTTTATTTCCTGATCTTTGTTCATGCTGATCTTCCTTTGTGAATAGACTTATAAGTCTTAATAGTTTTAAAAACATGACAGCTACTAACTGTAAGTTAGGTGTTTTTTGTGTGTTGTGCAACATAAATATTGTGGAGTGCCACATTTATTGTGTGGTTTGTGCCACAATGTGGCACTTTGAATTAAAAGTGATCTAGATCGCATTTTTACGGATCATGCGTCTGCTCTTTTTTGTGGGACTTTTGGATGTGGTGTTGGCTTGACACAAAAAAAGCCCAGATCGCAGGATCTGGGCAAATGGCATTAGCCAGGAACAGAAATTAGCGCTGACGCTTGGCCTCGACCATAATGTCGTGAGCCTTATCGTAGTCAGGAACAATATCGTAAGCACGAGAACGAGCCATCTCCTCTTCAAGAGAGTCGTATTGAATGGCATCGAGCTCATCCTTAGTAAAGAGCTTGAGGCAGTCAGGGTTACCCATCTGGGTAATAGGATTGAAGGTACCCTCAGCAAAGGCTACGGTCTTTGCAACCTCAGGCTGCTGTACGTATTTTAAGAAGTCGGTGGCAAGCGGGCTTACCTCTGGATTATTGACTACAGAGGTCAACTCAACCCACATGAGGGCTCCCTCAAGAGGTGAGATCGCACGAATATTCATCTCACCTTCAGCACGGGCAAGCGATGCAGTATAGGTACCACCAGATAGATAGCAGGTAATATCGCCATTTACTAGTGCCTGATTCAAGGTGGCAATGTCACCTACGATCTTAGCCTTACCAAAGATATGCTTAGCAGCCTCGGCAAACTTGGCAAAATCCTCTTCAGTATGCGGCTTGTAAGGATCAACTCCAGCTACCATGAAGATATCTACCACGTTCCAGTCATCAGATTCCTGAATACCGAACTTGCCATCAAGTGAGCTATCAGCCCACAGCTTCCAGCCTTCTTTTTCTGCTGTCTCGCGAGAGATCTTGTCGGTGTTCACCACGAAGTTGAAGGGGCCAAAGCGCTGTGCCATGCCCAAAAGCTCTTTACCATCCTCACTCATGGCCCAGCTATAAGGAGGTTTGAAGGCGGGGAGCATCTTCTCAAAGAAGGGCTCAAATTCCTCACGGTTTAAGGGCTTGATGAGGTTTTCTGGATAGAGCAGACGACGGGCCCAAGGATTGTTAACGTTGATTAGATCCCAGACCTTAGTTTCACCGGCACGGAGCTTATTCACCATAGTGGGATCGTTGGTTGCTGATTCAGCACGTACCTCAGCTCCGGTGAGCTTGCGATAAGGATCGAGCACATCTGCGGAGTTATAGCCTTCCCAACAGAGGATGTTTAATTCCTTGTCACGAGCAGCAAAGGCTTTAGATGAGAAAGTTAGCGGGGCGGCGGCGGCCACAGTGGTGGCGCCTAAAACCTTGAGAAATGATCTGCGAGATAGATCAGTCATGGTAGTACCTCCGATAAGTACTGTTTACTAATAGGCAGTTGTGATACCAAAAATCAAATGTGGAACTTGCACCAAAATGTTCTTGATATTGACTGTACACGGTCAAAATACTACTTTGATGTTAAAAGTACAACAAAATTTGTGAGAAGAGACAAATTTCGTGCAAGGGAGATCCACAATGAGCAAGGAATATGAACCGCAAACCGTTAAGACATTAACGCAGATGGCACAGCAGGGCTTAGCTAAATGGGGCATGGGACCTAAGGCTAGTGCTAAGCTTATCAACCTCTCTGAGAATGCCACCTTTATGGCAACCGATCCTGATGATGGTCGTCAGATCGTAGTGCGTATGCAAAGAAGCGGTTATTCATCCCCTGATGCTATTCGCTCTGAAATGGCCTTTATTAGCTCTCTTGTTGATAACCATGTAGTCGATACAGCCAAGCCGCAGTTATCTATTGATGGCGATTACATAGTGGATCTTGCCTTAGATGGTGAGCAACGTCAGGCGGTGGCCTTTGAAAGATTGCCTGGCAAGGAGCCTGATCTTGAGCAAAAGGACTTAGCTTATTGGTTTGAAAAGCTAGGAGCGATCACAGCGCGTCTGCATCAGCATGCTAAGAGCTGGCAACCTCCACAGTGGTTTACTCGCCGTCGTTGGGATTATGAAGGAATTATTGGAGAGAAAGCCTTTTGGGGACCGTGGCAGGCATCACAGGGCTTAGATGATGAGGGGGCCGAAATCTTTGCAAAGACCTTAGAGAAAGTAGGTCCTTTAGTTTTGCAATACGGAACTTCCCCTGATCGCTTTGGCATCATTCATGGTGATATGCGTGCGACTAATTTGCTCGTGGATGGCGACAAGCTACAGGTCATCGATTTTGATGACATGGGCTTTGGTTATTACATGTTTGATTTTGGTGCAGCCTTGTCTTTTATGGAGCAGTCACCAGAAATCGATAAATTTGCGCGCTCTTGGGTCAAGGGCTATGAAAGTGTTCATAAGCTAACAGATGAAGAGCGCTCTATGCTTCCTACTTTTTCCATTCTTCGTCGTATTGAGCTTTGTGCTTGGTGTGCATCTCATTCTGAGGTTCCTTATGCTGCAGAAAATGGAGTGCAGATCACTCGTGATACCGTGGCGCTGTGCCGCAAGTATCTCAAAGGCGAATATCTTTCTTTGGAGGACTAATTATGTTTACATCTCTTAAGGGTAGAACCTGCGTAGTAACTGGTGCTAGCTCTGGTATCGGCAAGGCTATGGCCTTAACCTTTGGTAAAGAGGGCTGCAACATGGTCTTGATCGCTCGCTCTGAGGATAAGATCAAGGCAGTGGCCGATGAGATCATTGCATCTGGTGGCAAGGCCATTACGGTTGCAGGTGATGTAAAGGATCTTGAGGATATGAAGAAGGCCGCGCAGATTGCTGTCTCTACCTTTGGCACTATCGATATCCTCTTATCTAATGCTGGAATTTTCCCTAACTGCCGTCTTGATGAGATGACTGACAAGGATTATGACAATGTCATGGATACCAATGTTAAGGGTATGTTCCACGCAGTCTGGGCCTGTCAGGATCAGATGAAGAAACAGCGTCACGGCAGGATCATTCTTACCTCCTCGATCACAGGTCCTAATACCGGCTTCCCAGGTTGGGCACATTATGGTGCCTCCAAGGCAGCTCAGCTTGGCTTTATGCATACTGCGGCAATTGAGCTTGCCCCCTATGGCATTACCGTAAATGCCGTCTCTCCTGGTAATGTAATGACTGAAGGCTTGGCAGCAGCAGGTGATGCTTATGTAAAGCAAATGGCAGCCTCAGTACCCTTAGGACATGTGGGAACTGCCTTTGATATTGCAAATGCGGCCTTGTTCTTAGCCTCAGATGAGGCTGGCTTTATTAGCGCGCACAATATGATCATCGACGGCGCGCAGATTTGGCCTGAGTCCTTATCAGCTTTAGATGCTATTCGTGGTGAATATGCAAATGCAGGTTAAGTAGAGCTAAGGCTTTAAATTCATTTAATCTCCTCAACAAGTCTTTCTTCAATAAGGCCTCAGCAAGTAATCAAGCTGGGGCCTTATTTATGGAAGCGATTACATTACAGTACCCTAGTTTTTCCAACAAGCTGTGGTTTAAAGCTTTGGGAAAGTGCCATAGAGCGTGTAATACAGGTACCGGATCTAGGATGGAGAAAATAGCAGATCTTGGTAAGTGTTAACCCATAAGCTATGGTGAGCAGTACAAAATGTGTGGGGAAATCTTGAGGATGTGGAAAGGAAAGCCCCTCCTTATTATAAGAGGGGCTAGGAACAAGTTTGGCTAGGATTGGTAGCTTAAATATGGAGATCGGCTAAGGATGCCTTGAAGGCATCAATAAAGACGTCGGCATCAGCCTTGCCAAAGCGAAGAGGAGGACGGATCTTAAGAGTGTTACCAAGCTTACCGGCACAGCCAATTAGTACATGATGGTGGCAGAGACGATTGATAATTAAGGTGGCACACTCTCCATCAGGCTCTTTACTTTGCGGATCCTTTACTAATTCAAGACCGGTGAACAGACCTGCGCCACGTACATCACCAATGCAAGGATGATCCTGCATTAAAGCCTTTAAGCCTGAACGTAGGTAATCGCCTGTTTCTTGAGCCTTAGCAATGAGGTTATCTTCTTCAAGCACCTCAAGCACTGCTGTGCCGGCCGCAGCTGCGGCAGGAGATCCGCCAAAGGTATTAAAGTAGCCAGTAGATTTTGCAAGTACATCGGTAATTTCAGGACGAGTTACCGCAGCTGACATTGGGAAGCCATTACCCATAGGTTTACCCATGGTAACGATATCAGGCATGACGTTATGACGCATAAAGCCCCACATGACACCGGTACGACCAAAGCCAGGCTGTACCTCATCTGCTATATATAAACCACCGTGCTTATGTACTACATCCACGGCAGCCTTTAAAAAGCCCTGAGGATCAGCAAATACGCCATCTGAGGAGAAGATGTCATCAACTATAAGAGCTGCAAACTTTATTCCTTCTGCCTCAAATTCCTTAATTTTCTCCTCAATATCAGATGCAAACTTCTCTCCAAGCTTATCTGCAGGTACGCGATAGGTATCAGGTGCGGGAACTAGCTTTACAAATTTTGAGGTTGAGACACCATGAGTTGCAGAGGGGGATGCCATGGTAACTAAATAAGTATTACCGTGATAGGCACCATCGGTAACTATTATGCCCTGACCTCCGGTGTAGTACATAGCCATGCGTAACGCTAGATCATTACTTTCAGTGCCGGTGCAGGTAAGAGCGATGTTAGTAAGAGGCGATGGGAAGGTTGCAAGTAGCTTTTCGGCGTAATCATCAACCACTTTATTTAAATAGCGGGTGTGGTGGTTAACGGTTAAAAGCTGTTTATTGACATACTCAGCTACGCGAGGATGACCGTGGCCAATGCAGGCTACGTTGTTATAGCAATCAAGATATCTTTCACCATTCTTATCGATAAGATAGGTGCCATCACCTTTGGCAACCTCAATAGGTTGCTTAAAAAATAGTACAGCGGGAGCGCCGAAAAGCTTCAGGCGACGCTCGGTTTCCTTCTTAATTTCAGGATCAGTTATGTTGGGCAAATCCTCTGGATGGAAGGCATTCATGTCAAGGATTGATCTCATATTTCAATCTCCTTTGTGAGCTGTGTTTATCTAATATGTGTAGAGTACAACAATAATGTTGTAACTGCAACATTAAACGTGGTATTTACCATGTTAAAACTAGCAAAATGTTGATTGGTGCAACATTAATGTGCAAAAAAGATGAGCAACTGCGCAAAAAAATGCCGCAAAAATCGGCAGAAATTTGCGGCGACAGGAGTGAAATGAAATCTGTTGTTTTAGGCTGTCTTAAGCTTAGCTTCGCGGTTCTTTTTGCAAAATAGGGCTGAGAGCATTAAGCCAAGCTCATAGAGCACGATCATGGGAATTGCCAATAACAATTGTGAGGCCACATCAGGAGGTGTGATCACAGCTGCTACGGCTACCACTCCGACAATGACATAGCGACGCAAATGACGCATCTTTTCAAGCGATACCACATTTAAAGCCGTGAGCACGATGACGGCGATCGGTACCTCAAAGGCCATGCCAAAGGCTAAAAAGAGGTGAATGGCAAAGCTGATGTATGAATCAATATCAGGAGCAAAGCTTACTGCTTGTGGGGCAAAGCCTGAGATAAAGCGAAAAACAAAATGGAAAACGATGAAATAGCAGTAGCAGATCCCCGCAAGAAACATCAAAAACGAGGAGATCAGCAAGGGGATTAAAAGCTTTTTCTCGTTTTTATAAAGACCAGGAGCGACAAACATCCAGAGCTCATAGACGATGATTGGCAAAGAAATAGTGAAGGCACAAAATAATACTGTCTTTAAGGGGCCTAAAACAGGAGAGACTACTCCTACAGCTAATAGCTTAGTGCCATCAGGGAGAGCTTTCATCAGCGGATCTGACAAATAGGCAAAGAGATCCTGCATGAAGGGAATTAGACATGCAGTGACAATGATGAAGGCCAAAACAGCTTTTACTATCCTGCCTCTAAGCTCAATTAAGTGCGAGGTTATAGACATTGATGAAGATGTATCAGTGCTATGCGCGGGCTCTGACATGGCTATGTCTCCTCATCTTGATCTTGGGGTTAGTACTTTTTAATTTGGGTCGTGAAAGCTTATGAGATTGCTTCATGGAGGCAATTTCAAGCTTAAGGGATGCTATTTCATCTAAGAGCTCTGAGCTTGAGATTGCCGCCGGCTTATAGGATGCGGTATAAAGTGGAGACGCGGTTGCTTGATTATCACTTCTAGAGCCTGCCATGCTTTGTTTAACCGAGCTTGAGGCTTCTGAAATACTGTCCTTTACCGTTTTTATAGAGCCGCTTAAATCAGAGCTTTCGACATCTAGCTCCTTTTTTAAGGCGTTAAGATAGGACTTTAGCTTGCCAAAAAGTGCACCTACTTTAAATGCTAATTGCGCCGCCTGCTTAGGTCCTAAAACTAGTACCGCCACAGCTGCAATTAATACCATTTCTGTAAAGCTAATCCCCATCTTTAACAGGCCTTTTTAGCATTGAATCAAGCTTTTTAAAATTATTCCTTGTGAGTAAGCTCAGCTTTATCAGAGCTTTCCTCCTTCATGCCTTCCTTAAAGCCCTTGATGGCACCGCCTAGATCCTTACCCATATTACGAAGCTTGCCAGTACCAAAGACCAAAGCGACAACGATTAGCAAGATCACCCAGTGCCAAATAGACATTGCACCCATAGTTAAACCTCCGTGAGGAAAATTTGTGATTTGTTGTAAGCTTATCTAAAAATGTTGCATCTGCAACATATGCACCAAAGAAAGGCTAGGCGGGCGATAAAGGAACAGCGAAGTTCTAAAATGGAGCTTTTAAGCTTGGAGAGAGTAAAAGGCTAAATGCTAGCGTCAATATTAAGGCCTAATTGCTTAATATGCGCGGTGTCGTTATAGCGCTTAGCAACAGCGCTAAGATGCTTTTGATCATCCTCTGAGAGCTTGCTTGAGGCTTCGGTGGAATATTTCACATGGGAAATGGCTGAGGCTTGGAGCTTATCTTTATTAGATAGTCTGACAGAGCCTAAAGTCTTTGCAGATGTTGGAATAGCTGTGGCTAAATTGGCTTGTGGGGATAATAAGGAGCTACTCGTTAAGCTGTCGCTTTTTGAAGAGGATGCTTTGGTGCTAGCGGTAGCATCTAGCTTGGAGTCTTCCTTTTTATCCTTGCCTTTGCCCTTGTCGCGCTCTTTACCTTGATTTTGCTCAGTGGCATTTTGCACTAAGGCTTGGGATTGAGCATAAAGGGAGGAATTGGTACCCGAGGTAGAGTCTCCACCTGCAGGTCCCTGCTTGGCTGAATTTTCCGATTGTGGGAGTTGTGGAATACTCTCACGCAGGGTATTTTCCTTGCGCGCCTCCTCAGCTCCTGGAGAGAATACGGGAGGGGCGATCGCAACGCTTAGGTTTACTGCCTCCATCATTTCCTCCTAAATTCAAAGCCTATTGCACCTTATCTTGATTAACGGCATGGCAAGATCGGGAATTTAATTTTTTTTGCGCAATGAGGCGTTTTAATTGAGTTGGCAGTTGTCAGTGATGCTTTGGGGTAGGTATCAAGCCCTAAGAGCCAATCCTTGTTAGGGAGTATTGCCTAAAGATCACGCAGAAACTTTTCTATTACTGCTTTAAAGCAGTTCTGCTCGGTGATGAAGGGGAGGTGTGCTGAGCCTTGAAAGGTGTGAATAGATGATTTTGGAGTGCTTTTGAGTACAGTTTGCACAGAAGACGGTACTAGGAGATCCTGCAGACCAAATATATGGAGCACCGGAATGGAGAGCTTTTTTAAATCCTCTCTTTCATCACCCTGTAGCATATGCTTAATGCCGGCGTTTAAAACCTCAAAGGGCGGGATCTTAAAGCGAGCAAAGCACTCGGCAATGGCCTTGCCACCTGCGCTATTGCCTTGGATTGAATAAAAAAGTCGCACCAAACGTAAAAAGGTACGCTCGTTAAAGTTATCGTTAAGCTTTTTGATATAGCGCTGATTAAAGCCAGGATTTCCCTCTTCATCGGGAAAACGAGGTGTGCCACAGACGGTGATTAAGGCTTTGAAATGATCCTTAAATAGGGAGCATGCTCTTATGGAATAAAGAGTTGAGAGTGACCATGACATCAGGATCGCACCCTTAGGTACGGTATGAGCGATCATGGATGCGACAGTATCTAGATCTTGGCAGTAATCTTTAAGGTGAGCACTTTTGCCATAGCCTGGCAGATCGATAAGCATGATCCTAAAATTAGGCAGCAGCGATACTATGCTTTTAGTAAATTCAGAATCAGCGGCCCAACCGTGAGTTATGGCAATGATTTCTGCAGTTGGCGGGCCGAAGCTTTGAAATCCCAAAGATGGAAGAGCCGTCTTTGGGATAGATATAGATGATGTAGGAGTGGAAAACTCCAAATTAGACATTGTGGGCTTTACGATATGCAATTAGATCGTCAATTGAAACCACGGTCAAGTCATTCTCAAGTGCGAAAGTGCACACGCGAGGAAGCTTTGCCATAAGTCCATCAGGGGCACAGAGCTCACAGAGAATACCAGCAGGGGCAAAGCCTGCAAGGCGGGCTAAATCAACAGAGGCCTCAGTGTGACCATCGCGAACCAAAACGCCACCCTTCTTAGCAATTAGCGGGAAGGTATGACCAGGAGCAGCTAAGTCCTCTGGCTTGCCATTAGGATTGATCACAGCCTTAATTGCCTTGACGCGATCAGGTGCGGAAACACCAGTGGTAACACCATGAGCGGCGTCGATGGTGATGGTGAAGGCAGTACCGTAAACAGAGGTGTTGTGCTCAACCATCAAGGGGAGATTCATGCGCTTGGCCTGCTCTTCTTCAATGCAGACGCAGACGATACCTGAGCACTCACGGATCATGAAGGCCATCTGGGCATCGGTAACAGTCTCTGCTGCATAGATAAGATCGCCTTCGTTTTCGCGGCCTTCGTTGTCTACGACCAAGATGCCACGGCCTTTCTTTAATGCTTCGATGGCGTTTTCAACGCGTTCATCGGCGTTGCGGCCGAAGGTTTCTAATAAATTACCAGTAAACATTGAGTCCTCGCAAAAACTTGTAAGAAGCCTATAGAAAAGTGAAAAAATCAAAGCTCACTTTCAGCGCTCAGTATTATACATTTTTTTGTCCACATGGCCGTTTTAAAAGCGGATCATGTTGTTAATTAGCGTGATTTTATAAAAAAGCTCCCAGCTAAGAGGCGAAAAGCTTGTAGCCCCTCAATAGCTTTTTGGGCAAAAACGGACCTCTAGAGAGATCCGTTTTGCTTAAATAAAGGCAGTAGCTTAGCTACTCCTCCTGCGTATCCTCAGGCTCCTTTAAGGTAATGAGGATAAGAGATGCAATTACCAAAGCAGGTAGCAGAGTTGATGCAATACCGAAAGAGAGGCCAAAGTGGTCTGAAACCACGCCAGTTAAAATGGAAATGATATAGCCTACACCGAAGGTAAAGCCTAACATCATGGAAGTTGCAAAGGCAGCAGCCTCACGACCTAGCATACGCTCTGCCCAAACAATGGCCACCGGAGTTGAGCCATAGATGCTGGCACCAGCTAGGAACAATGATATATAGGTAATAGCGGTGAGATCTGGCTGCCAGAGGAAGAGGGCAATGCTTAGGAAGCTTAATATATAGGTGGATAAAATTAAGCTCTTTAGGCCAAATCTTGAGGAAAGCGCGCCAACGCTTAAGCCACCTGCTACGGTGCCTAAGAGCATAGTAGTTACTGCACTGGCACTCTCCACGGTTTCAAAGCCGTGATCCTTAAATAATAAAGGAAGGTAGATAAGCATGGAACAGTAGCAAAGCGAACGTAGAGCAAAGCTTACAGTAAATAAAATGAAGGGCTTGTTGTGGAACAGGGCCTTCATATCCACGTTCTTAATTTGTGCTGAGGAGATTACCTTTTCCTTTACATGCAGACGGCGCATGTAGAGTACACAAGCAGTAAGCACGGCAGGTAATGATAGATACCAAAGCTTGTCATCGGTAAAGTGCTCTAAGAACATCGCCACGATGAGCGGAGCAAAGCCAAAGCCTATATTACCGCCTGCAATAAAGATGGAGGTTGCCAGTACATCGTGTCCTTTGGGAGTAACCTTAGGCATGATACCGCCTGCTACTGGGTGGAAGGTTGAGGCACAGGCTCCTGAGAGAATGATGGTGGCAACTAGGATCCAGGTATTGGGCGCAAGAGTTACCAAGCAAATAAAGATACCCGCGGTCGCAATAGATAGCGGCATGGTCCAGTTGAGGTTATAGCGCACTGCGGCTAAGCCCAAAACCGGTTGCACGAAGTTTGCTAGGATTTGGAAAGCCATAAATAAGGCGCCACACTCTGAGTAGGAAAAGCCAAAGCGTAGAGCCATTACTGGTAGCAAGATAGGCAAAATGTCGCAATAAAAGTCAGATGCCAAATGAGCCCAGCCCATCATTCCGACGTTTACCCAACCTATAGAGGGCCCCTTAGGGGAGGTTACGTTTGTTGACATAATGTTGTGTCCGATTAGTTATAGTAATACTTGGTTTATTGGGAAATTCTGATCAACAGCTTTTTCAAATCATCCTGCGAGAACTTATAGATATGACCACAGTGCTGGCAGGTCATCTTAGTTCCACCATCGGCGATCATAGACTCAATTACTTGAGTATCAAGTGCTTCAAGGGCATTTATGCAGCGATCGCGTGAGCATACGCATTTAAAAAAAGGCGCACGTGGCGGAAAGACGCGCACTTCCTCATGGGCAAATAATCTTGCTAAGCAATCATTTAAGGGAAGGCTGAAAATTTCATCCTCTGTCATGGTATTAGCAAGGATGGATAGGTGCTCAAGAGATTCCTGATTGCCCTTTATTTCAGGGATCACCTGAAGCATGATGCCGGCAGCTACCTCTTTATCAGTATCTGACCAGATGATAAATTCGGTGGGTAATTGCTGGGAGTCCCTAAAGTAATTGCCTAAGGTGGCGGCAATGGATTCTGGATTTACTGCAACGATACCTTGCCATTTGTTTTTAGGATCGTCTGCAGGGAAAATGGTAAGTACTAAGACTGCATCCTTACCGATGAGCTCAGCAAAGGAGAGATCATCTGCAATCTTTACATCATTATGGAATTGGCAGGATCCATAGAAGCTTAGATCCTCTCTTATATTAATGAGGGCATATTTAATAGGAGAGCCATCGCCACCACGAAGCTGTACCATGATCTCAGAGCCGTCTTTTAAAGTCGCGGCAAAAAGCACGGTGGCCGCAGCAAGTTCCTGCATCATTTTGCGGGCGCATTTGGGATATTTACCACCTGCAAACATGGTAGAGCAGGGCTTAGTTAGACGTACGATCTCTCCACGTACTCCGTGGTTATCAAAGAGAAAGCGCACAATGCTGTTTTGTTCGGTTTTATCAAGCGTGGTAGTCATTAGTTTTGTCCATATTTAATATCAAGTAGCTGACGACGTTCCTTTTTATTAGGCCTGGTATCAGGATGTGGTGCTAATAACGCATTGATGCGTATTTGCTCAAGCTGCTTGGTTCTTTGTTCTATGCTTTCATCGGTTTCTCTATATAGAGTCTGTGCAACTGGAGCGGGTCCTCTTATATCTGAAAGCTTTAAAACTTCAATTTCAATACGTAAATTGCCGCGCAGAAGCTTAATCTTGGCACCTACCTCAACTATGCGTGAGGGCTTGGCGCGTACTCCGTTGTAGTCAACTTTACCGCCATCGATCATTTCGCGGGCAATAGAGCGGGTTTTGTAAAAACGTGCCGCCCACAGCCATTTATCAAGGCGTACTGATGCATCAGTAGAGATAATCTCTTTCACATGAGTTCCTGTTTGAAAGCGTCAATAGTGGTGTAATATTTCTGGTGCAAAGTATACCAGTATGTTCAGCAATTAACCCTTATGGAGGCGGTAAATGGCGGATTTTTCCGTGCTACACGATCCTGTGCCACAGGTTCTTCAAAAAAGACGTCAAAGAGTATCAAAATTTTTTACCGTCGACTCACTTGATCTTAAATTCTCAAATGGAGAGCTACGCACCTATGAGCGTTTATCTGGCGGCAATGGTGCCATTATCGCAGTGCCCTTTGATGGCTCCCATTTTCTGATGAGCTCAGAATATGCCTGTGGCTTTGAGCGCTATGAGTTAGGCTTTGTTAAGGGCAAGATAGATAAGGGAGAGACTGCAGAGCAGGCCTGCGCGCGTGAGCTCTCTGAGGAAATTGGCTATGGTACTAACAATATCATCAAGCTTCGTGAGGAGATGTCGATAGCCCCCGGTATGCTTTCTTTGCGTATGCATTGCTTTTTGTGCACCGATCTATATAAGCATGAGCTATTAACAGGGGACGAGCCTGAGCCTATAAAGATAGTTAAGGTGACTCCTGCTGAGGCCTTGGATTTGGTTTTTTCTAAGGATTCACCGCTGACAGAAGCGCGTGCAATAGCCTGTCTTGCAATGTCTTTGCGAGTGCTTAAGCTACTTTAGAAAAATTTTTGCACTTTTTTGCATCGGGATCTGCCTCAAAAGGCAAGTACACGGGTATTTTTGCTAAAATGCCCTGATTAAAGATTATTTGTTGCATCAAATTAACAGTATATAGTCAGTACTGCTTAGAATTTGATGCTTTTTTGGAGAATCACATGCGTCATCTTCTGACCGGCTTTGAGTTTACCCAGGATGAGTATTTAGATATTCTGGATACTGCCGCCGCAATGAAAAAGGATCCTAAGAAATACGCTCACGTTTTAGATGGCAAGAGCGGCGCTATCATGTTTGAGAAGCCTTCATTGCGTACTAGAACCACCTTTGAATTGGCTTTCTTCCGGTTAGGTGGTCATGGCGTTTATCTCGATCTGCAAAATGGTGAACTAGGTAAGCGTGAGACCATCGGTGACTATTCACGTAACCTTTGCCGCTGGGTTGACAGCTTAGTAGGTCGTGTATTCTCACAAAAGACCTTAGAGGAGCTTGCTCAATATGGCTCAGTTCCTGTGATCAATGCTCTGTCTGATATGTATCATCCTGCTCAGGCTATGGCTGATTATCTAACCGTACGTGAGCACTTGGGCAAATTGCAGGGCGTTAAGCTTTGCTACATGGGTGATGGCAACAACGTAACCAATTCCTTGTTGGTTGCAGGCTCTATCTTGGGCGTTAATGTTGATTGCTGTGTACCTGAGGGCTGTGGCCCTGATGTGCAGGTCTTTGCTAAGGCCTCTGAGATTGCCAAGAAGAATGGCTGCGAGATCAGAGTATTTAACGATCCTAAGGAAGTTAAGGGTGTCGACGTTTTATATACCGATACTTGGGTTTCCATGGGTGACAATACTCCGTTGGACAGCGTAAAGAAGAAATATATGCCTTATCAGATCAATCAGTCTCTCGTGGACAATTCAGGCTGCCAGATCGTTCTGCACTGCCTACCTGCTCACAGAAATTATGAGATCACCGATGAGGTTATGGACGGCGATAAGAGTGTGGTATTTGATGAGGCTGAGAATCGTCTTCATATCCACATGTCCGTTCTTTCAAAGTTAATCAAAGCTTAATTGAGGACATACAAATGTTAGAACAAACCAATAAGCAGTATAAGAAAGTTTTATTAGCTTATTCAGGCGGTTTGGATACTTCCACCATCGTTCCTTGGCTTAAGGAAAACTATGGCTGTGAAGTTATCTGCTTCGTAGCTGACGTAGGTCAGGAGCGCGAGGATCTCGAGGGTATCGAGGAGAAGGCTAAGCAGTCTGGCGCTTCTAAGTGCATCATCAAGGATCTACGTGAGGAGTTCGTCTCTGACTATGTCTATGAGATGTTGAAGTCCGGTGGTCTTTATGAGGGCACCTATCTTTTAGGCACTGCTATTGCTCGTCCTATCATTGCTAAGGCTATGGTTGAGGCTGCTTTGGCTGAAGGCGCTGATGCTATTTCCCACGGCGCTACTGGTAAGGGTAACGATCAGGTTCGTTTCGAGTCTGCTGTTGCAGCTTTGGCTCCTCAGCTTGACGTGATCGCTCCTTGGCGTATTTGGGATCTTCAGTCTCGTGAAGAGCTCTTAGCATATCTTGCTGAGCGCAATATTCCTTGCAAGGCTTCCTTAAAGAAGATCTACAGCCGTGATGCTAACTGCCTCCACATTTCTACTGAAGGTGGTGAGCTTGAGCACACTTGGAATGCTGCCTCTGAGAACGTTTGGGTTTGGACTACTGATCCTGAGAAGGCTCCTGATACTCCTGAGACTCACGAGCTTGAGATCAAGGAAGGCAAGGTTGTTGCTGTTGATGGCAAGACCATGACTCCTTTTGAGGTTTTAGATCTTTTGAATCAGTACGGCGCTCGTAACGGCGTTGGTCGTATCGACATCACTGAGAACCGTTTGGTTGGCATGAAGTCCCGTGGCTGCTATGAAACCCCGGGCGGCACCATCATCTATGCTGCTTTGCGTGCAATTGAGCAGTTAGTTCTCGATAAGGCAACCTTCGAGTTCCGTGAGAAGCTTGGTGTTGATTTCTCACAGCTAGTTTATGATGGTCGTTGGTTCACCCGTCTTCGTGAGATCCTCTCTGCTGCTATCGATGAGATCGCAAAGGATGTTAACGGTAAGGTTGTAGTTAAGCTCTACAAGGGCAATGTTTCTGTAATTCAGAAGGATTCCCCTAACTCCTTGTTCAACTTCGACTTCGTCACCTTCGGTGCTGATCACGTATACAGCCAGCACGATGCAGAAGGCTTCATCCGTCTGTACTCCTTGCCTGCACGTATTCGTGCTATCAATGCTGCTGCCAAGAAGTAATTTGACGGCTGCATAAAGTCGTAAAGAATAATAAAGCTCCTTCCAAATCGAAGGGGCTTTTTTTTCGCGCAAAAATCATGCTTTTTAGCCTAAACATCCGGAAAATGCACTTTTTATAGATTATTTATACCATCTGCAATAAAATTGACGGATTAACTATCAATCAATTTTTTTTCATACTCAAGCAGAGGTATATATGGCTTTATGGGGCGGTAGATTCACTGAAGGTCCTGATGAAAGATTTAAGAACTACAATGATTCATTGAAGTTTGACTATCGCATGGCACTTGAGGATATTGAAGGCTCAGTTGCTTGGGCGGATGCTATTCATGAAGCTGGTGTACTTAGCGATCAGGAATGTGTCGATCTTAAAAAGGCTCTAGATGAGCTTCATAAGGAAGCTGAAGATAATATTCATGCTATTGCCACCGCAGGCGATGAGGATATTCACTCCTATATCGAACGTCGTTTAATTGAAAAGGTTGGCAATCTTGGTAAGAAGCTACATACTGGCCGTTCCCGTAACGATCAGGTGGCTTTGGATTTGAAGCTTTGGTGCCGTAAGGCTGTAGATGAGATCCTAAAGGCTCTAGTTCACCTTGAAAAGGAGCTCATTGCTACTGCTGACAGATATCAGGGCAAGGTATTCCCTGGCTATACCCACCTCCAGCGTGCTCAGCCAGTAACTTTCTCTCATTGGGTTTTGGCTTATGCTCAGATGTTTGAGCGTGATTATCAGCGTCTAAAGAACGCAGCTGAAATCATGTCCACCTGTCCTCTAGGATCCGCAGCTCTTGCTGGTACTGCTTATAAGATTGATCGTGAGAAGCTTGCTCATGCACTAGGCTTTAAGCATGCAACTGCCAATAGCTTAGATGGCGTATCCGATAGAGATCATGTCATGGAACTTTTATCCTGTGCATCTATCTCCATGATCCATCTCTCAAGACTTGCAGAGGATCTCATCATCTACAACTCAGGTGAGGCACGCTTTGTAACTCTCTCTGATAAGGTCACCTCGGGCTCATCCTTAATGCCCCAGAAAAAGAATCCTGATTCTCTTGAGCTTATTCGTGGTAAGTGTGGTCGCGTGGTGGGAGCTCTCTCTGGCATGCTCGTTACCTGCAAGGCCTTGCCCTTGGCCTATGATAAGGATCTACAGGAGGATAAGGAGCGCTTGTTTGATGCTGTTGATACTTGGCATGACAGCTTATACATGGCAGCCTTGGTATTTGAGGGCTTGAAGCTTAATGAGGAGCGTGCCTTAGATGCAGCTAAGGGTGGCTACTCTAATGCAACTGAGCTTGCTGACTATTTAGTATCTAAGGGCATTCCTTTCCGTGAGGCTCACTCCATCGTAGGTCGTGTGGTCTTGCACGCTATCTCTGTGCAAAAGCCACTTGAGGATCTCACTGTTGAGGAGTTTAAGCAGTTTAGCGATGTGATTGCTGATGATGTCTATGCTCCTTTGCAGATTGAATCCATTTTGCAAAAGCGTGATATCAAGGGTGGCACTGCTCCTGCACAGAACGTATTGGAAATTGCAGCTTTTAAGGATTTGCTAGCTAAGCGTTAATTTAAGTTTTTAGGTATGAAGGGAGGTCTTAGGGCCTCCTTTTTTTGCGCTGAGTCAATCTTGTTCTATATGTAGAACAAAATCATGATTATAATGTTCTGTATATAGAACAAATTGCAATTAGTGGTTGGCTTTTCGGAGATGTCTATGGATCACAAGCTCTTAAAGCGTGTACTAGCAGATCAAATTGAGATCATCAAAGGTGCCAAAATCATCCCTCGAGGCTTTCATTTTGAAAGCAAGGCTAATTATGTGCTCACCGGCTTGCGTCGTGCTGGTAAATCAACGCTTTTGTATAAGCAGGCTTTGGACCTAGTGACATCTGGAGTGTCCTGGGAGCAGATTATCTTTATAAACTTTGAGGATGAGCGTCTGTATAACTTCAGCGCCATGGATTTTAACGACATTCTTGAGGTGCAGGCAGAGCTGAGTGCAAAAGATGGCTATTTCTTTTTTGATGAGATCCAAAATATTCCGGGGTGGGAAAAGTTCTGTCGACGTTTGGCGGATATGCATGAGCGAGTTTATGTAACTGGCTCTAATGCAGCGATGCTAAGCCATGACATCGCGACCACCTTAGGTGGCCGTTTCTTTATGCTTCAGGTTCCTACCTATAGTTTTGGCGAGTTTTTGCAGGCACAGGAGATAGCACATGATGCAAATTCTCTGCTTGCTACTAAGAGTAGAGGAGTACTTAAGCGCAACTTGTTGGATTTCCTAACAAACGGATCCTTCCCCGAAACGGTAAATTTTGCGGATAAGCGATCTTATATCTCGAGCGTGTATTTAAGAGTTTTGCTTGGAGATATCGTATCTCGCAATAAAATTCGCAATGAAAATGCTATTCGCCTGCTTATGCGTAAGCTTGCAGAGAGCGTATGTACTGAAATTTCTTTTTCGCGCCTGTATGCCATCCTTAAAACAATAGGTGTTAAATGCGGTAAGGCCACGGTGATTGATTATATTGAGTATGCTAAGAGTGCCTACATTATCTTTGCTATCAAGAATTATGTGGCCTCCTTTGCAGATAAGGAAAGCTCCCCTAAGTATTACTTTAGTGACAATGGGCTGTTAAATTTGTTTTTGCTTGATGAGAATTCAGCCTTATTGGATAATGCTGTAGCTCTTGCCTTAGTGCGCAAATATCATGATGAGGTGTATTTTTATCATTCTGTAAAGACGGGCATTGATCTTGATTTTTACTTGCCTCTTCAAAAAACAGCGATTCAAGTTGCTTGGACTTTATCAGAAAGCTCCTTTGACAGGGAGATTGCGGCCCTCATCAAATTGGCTAAGGCTTCAGCTCAAGCGCTAAGGCTTGTGATTGTGACCTATGAGGATGAGCGTGTAATTGAGCAGGATGGCTTTAAAGTTGAGGTAGTGCCCTTACTTAACTTTTTGCTTGAAAGCTAAAAAAGGTGGCAAAGAGGCTGCCACCTAACTTTATTTTGGGGATGGATGATAGTGCTTACCAGCTAGAACTTGAGCCACCACCACCTGAGGAGCCTCCGCCGTAGCCTCCACCACCACCAGAGCCACCTCCGCCAAAGCCACTAGAAAATCCACCAGAACTGCTATTATCTGAGCGGCCTGTTATGTCATATTTGACAACCGTCTCATATCCACAATTCTTACATTGCTTAGTAACGTAGAGATAATTGCGTCTTATTCCATTAACCCTTTCTTGCTTAATAGATCTAAGAGTTCTGCGCATGCCACATTTAGGACATTTGCGATTGGCATTTTTAAACACGCAGATGAAGGCTCCTGTTATTATGATGGCCATGACCGTGAAGACTACGATCATTGCTATAGTGAAGTCTAAGTCATCATCTTCTTGAGCCTGCCTTTTATCCTCTGCTTTAGCCTTTTCTGGATCGGCAATTCTTTCACAGACAGCGTTAACACCTGCGATCATGCCTTCATCAGTCTCTCCCTTTTTAAAGTGAGGGATCATCTGTTGCATTTGAATACGCTTGCAGATGGCATCAGAGAGTATGCCTTCAATACCGTAGCCAGTATGGAAACGGATCTCGTGTTTATCTTCTACGTAGACTATTAATAAGCCGTCGTTTTTATCCTTGTGGCCAATTCCCCAAGAGCGGAACAATTCATGAGAAAATTCAAACAAGTCACTACTACCAATTGAGGGTAGCATGACCACGGCAACTTGGGTGCCATTGTTTTGCTCAAGATTGGTTAACGCCGTGTTAATAGTGTTTACAGTATCCTGCTTGAGTATTGAGGAAGGATCAGATACATGCTGGCTGTAATCACTAAGGCGAGGATTTGGTACATTGCTAACGCTATAGGAGGATATAGCCAAGGCGCATGACGCCATCATTAGCATGGTGGTGGTCATGAAGGCCAAGGCTAAGGATTTTAACCACTTCATCTTTTAGTATCGTGCTTAGAATGAAACCTGAGGAGCCTGTTGCGCATTGGCCTGAGCCTCAAGATAGGCCTTGGCATCAAAGCCGAAGATCGAGGCGAAAATGCTAGCAGGGAAGCGACGAATGGCAGTGTTGAATACCTTTACAGCATCATTAAAGTCCTTACGTGCAACTGCAATACGATTTTCAGTGCCTTCAAGCTGAGCCTGTAATTCAAGGAAGTTTTGATTAGCCTTAAGATCAGGATAATTTTCAGCAATAGCGATCAAACGTCCTAAGGCTGCAGTAATGGTTCCTTGAGCTTGCTCAAACTGCTTAAGCTCGGCTGCGCTTGGCACTTGACCTGCGTTTGTCTGGAAGGTCTTAGATCTTGCCTCGGTAAGCTGTACCAATGTGTCCTTTTCGTGGGTAGCATAGCCCTTGACGGTATTTACAAGGTTAGGAATGAGATCGGCGCGACGCTGATACTGTACCTCGACATCAGCCCATTTGCTTGATGCGGTCTCATCCATGGTGACTAGGTTGTTATAGGAAGAAACACTGTAGATACCGAGGATCACGACTATAGCGAGGATCACTAAGAGTAGGCGGTTTTTGAAAAGTTGCATGAGAATTCTCCTAAATTGTAGGTAGCAACTATATGAATTTGTGAGCATCCAAAATGGAATCTATGTACTGCATTATAGATGAATAAAAGGATGTTCTTTTGAAGTTTTGACAGTGTGATTGTTTTTGCCTAAAGCCTAGAATGCTAATTAAGCAATTGCTAAAATTTTAATTTCCTAAGTCTATTAAAATTTTAGTTTGATAAACTCTATCTAAGGAAAAGATAAAAGGTCATTTTTAATCCACCTCATCGCCCTCAAAGCAAGGATTAGCCTATGGTCAAAAAGAGATGTAGGAGTCGCACCAAGATCCAAACTAAGCTTCGCAAGGCTCAAGCTATTGCTAACCCCAATACCACAAATGATCTTGTTTTTAAGTATTTATTTGGCTCTGCACGGAATAAAGATAATACTATCTCCTTTTTAAATGATGTTCTTGGTGAGCAGCTTAGGGCTCCCGTAGAGAAGTTGTCCTTTATCCAAACCGAAATTCCCAAGGAACAAAAGGATATTAAAGACATACGCTATGATATCAGCTGTAATCTGATGGATGGGCGAATAGTCATAGTAGAGATGCAGGTGCGCGATGAGAAGGATATCGATGTACGTGCTTTATATTATTGGGCTCGCCGCTTCACCTATTCTTTAAAGAAGAAGCAACATTATATAGATTTGCCTGAGGTAATTTCCCTCAATATCTTGAATTTCATTCATTTTGAAGATCAAACTGAGGCTTTTACTCACAGCACATTAGTGAATCCCAAAAATGGTAGAATAATAGACAATCATATAAGCATCAACTTCCTAGAAATTCCTAAGTTTCAAGAGCATGAAAATTTAACACTGCGGGAGTTGTGGATGGCTTTCCTTAATCCCAAAATCTCGCTAGCAGACAAGAGGAGATTAGCAATGCGCGCACCTCAGATTCAAAAAGCCTGTGACAAGGTGGAGAAATCTTTTAGCAACGACGAGCGCTTCCAGCTTTATGAAGAGCATGAGCTTGCGCAGTTGGACTATGAATCCACAATGTATAATCGCTATCACAGTGGATTTAAGAATGGCGAAAAGAAAGGCCACGAGAAAGGACTCGAAGAAGGACGAAAGGAAGGACTCGAAGAGGGACGAAAGGAAGGTATTAAAGAAGGTATTAAAGAAGGTATTAAAGAAGGTATTAAAGAAGGGGCTTTAGACGAAAAACAATCTACAGTGATGAGATTGCTTCAGAACAATGCACCATTATCCTTTATTACCATTGCCTCTGCACTCTCAGAGCAAGCTATTAGGGATATTGCTCAGAAAAACGGCATTCCTATTGCTTAGATTTCACGTAACCAAAGGGAATTCCTCCGACTTTTAGTTGGAGGATGAAGGCTGGGATGGCAAATTTACAAAAAGCTCACAGTATGGCTTTCGTAATCCTCAGTGGTAGAAATGAGCAGATTTGCTATGAAGGCATCTAAATTTAAAAGAAAATACTCCCAATTAGAAAAGCTATTTAGTCATGATGAGCGCTTTCAACTCTATGCTGAGCATGAGCTTGCGCAGTTGGACTATGAATCCACAATGTATAATCGCTATCACAGTGGATTTAAGAATGGCGAAAAGAAAGGACTCGAAGAGGGACGAAAGGAAGGTATTAAAGAAGGGGCTTTAGACGAAAAACAATCTACTGTAATGAGAATGCTTAAAGGTAGATTATCTTTATCTAGTATTGCCATTGCCTCTGATCTTTCAGAGCAGGCTATTAGGGATATTGCTCAGAAAAACGGTATTTCTATTGCTTAGATTTAAGCATGAAGGCTACCTCTAAAATCCGATCTATATGGATAAGGGTAGCCTTATTTAATGAAGCCTAACCTTGATAGTTTGCGGCTATTTGGTAGATCTTCTCGCAGTCACTGCGGTGAAGCCTTACATAATGTCCTTCAGTCTTGTCCTTTTCATCAACACCTAGCATATCCAAAAGCTTGGGGATATCATCAATCTTGGCTCCAATTTCAGCAAAGGATAGTGGCATACCAATACGCTTTAAGAAAGCTCTAAAGGCGGCGATACCAGCTTTTGCTGTGCGATCAGGTTTATCAAAGTCCATGGTGACACCAAAGACACGTACTGCAAACTGAGCCATGCGCATGACATCATGATTTAAGGTGTATTCCATCCATGCTGGGAACATTACAGCAAGTCCTGCACCATGTGCTACGTCATAGAGGGCAGATAGCTGATGTTCAAGATGATGAGTTGACCAATCCTGCTCTCTATCAACACCACAAATATTGTTATGAGCAAGCGTGCCAGCCCACATGATATTAGCGCGAGCAGAGTAGTTGTCAGGCTCAGCAATGGCTATGAGGGCATTAGAGATAATTGCCTGCAACAGGCCTTCACACATTCTGTCGGTAACGTCGACATCTTGGGTATTAGTAAAGTAGCGCTCCATGATATGCGCCATCATATCGGTTACGCCACATGCTGTTTGGTAGGCAGGAAGAGTAAAGGTAAGCTCTGGATCCATAATGGAGAAAAGAGGAACGTTAAAATTGGAACCCAAACCATTTTTAACAATCATTCCGTCTATTTCCTTTTCGATAACCGCACTGCTTGAGCCTTCAGAGCCTGCTGCCGGAATGGTGAGCACAACGGCGGTTTTTAAGGCGGCCTTAGGCGTTGCTTTTTTTATGAAGAAATCAAAGAAATCGCCTTCATAAGGAATACCAACTGCAATAGCCTTGGCTGTATCAATGGCGCTACCGCCTCCTACTGCAAGCATGAAGTCAACGTTTTCCTTGCGACCTAATTCGATGCCCTTATAAACGAGATCGGCACGAGGATTAGGCTTTACTCCTTCAATTAATACGTGGGCAATACCTGCTTTATCTAGGGATGATTGAACACGGGATAGCAGACCTGAGCGCTTGGCATAATTGGAGCCGCATACTATCAGGGCCTTTTTAAATCCATATTCAGCGGCATATTTGCCAGTGTCATTTTCAGTACCGTGCCCAAAGATATAGCGGGTAGGGCGACAAAAATCAAAGTTATTCATAAAAGTCCTTGTTGTTTGTTTATTGCTTAATGTTAGTGAACACCGGTTGAGCCAAAACCGCCGGTGCCACGTTCGCTATTGCCTTTAAATTCTTCAACAATGCTGAGATCGGCATGAAGGGTTCTTTCAAAGACTAACTGTGCAATGCGATCCCCAGGTTCAATGGTATAAGCTTCATTAGAGCGGTTCCAAAGAGGCACCATCAAGGGACCTTGATAGTCTGAATCGATAACTCCTACTAGGTTTGCAAGTACGATCCCGTGCTTATAGCCAAGGCCTGATCGAGGATAGACTATGCCCACGATGCTAGGATCCTTGATGTATACGCAAAAGCCTGATTGAGTCATGATGGTCTCGCCAGGCTTTAAGGTTACCGGAGCATCAAGCATTGCCCTAATATCAATGCCTGCAGATCCAGAGGTTGCATAGGCTGGCAGTGGAAATTGAGTGCCTAGCCTTTTATCTAGGATCTTTATTTCAGCGTTGAAGATGGTATTCATTAATTAAGTGATCCTTATTTACTTGCTCTTTTGGGATAGCTCATTGAAGATTAAATCCATAAGCTCACCTGCTAAGATCTTTTTACTTTGAACAGGGAAGTGGGCTGCCAAGCCATCTGCATCAAAGATTTTAAGCTCGTTTAAATCGCTATCAAAGCCTGTGCCTTTGTTTTGCACGTAGTTTAAAGCAATAAGATCAAGATTCTTGCGTGCAAGCTTATCCTGAGCGTGCTCCTCACCAAGCTCCGTTTCTGCAGCAAAGCCTACGGTGAAAGGGCGATCCTTTTGTAGGTGACCAATGGTAGCTACGATATCAGGATTCTTAACTAAGGTGATGGTGAGCGTATCCTCATTGGCATTTTTCTTGATCTTTTGCGGAGCAATTTGTAGCGCTCTAAAGTCAGCAACTGCCGCACAGCCAATAAAGACATCACATTGTCCTATGGTGCTTTCAACGGCCTGTAGCATTTCAACAGCCGATCTCACATCAATACGTTTGATATTATCGGGAGTAGCCAAAGCTACGGGACCTGCAATTAAGGTAACTTCTGCACCGCGCTCACGAGCAGCCTCTGCTAAGGCAAAGCCCATCTTACCTGAGCTTTTATTAGTTATAAAACGCACCGGATCTAAGGCCTCTGCAGTAGGTCCTGCAGTGATAACTACCTTAAGGCCAGCACCTGATGCTCGTGGCAAAAGTCTAGTGCGGGTAAGCTCAGGAGTAGGAGAGGGCTTCGGTAGGGCATCTTGCTTTTCATAGCCTAGTTGTTCAACAACATTCTTAGGACATAAAAGCGAGAGAATAACTGCCAAAATTTCCTCAGGCTCAGGCATACGGCCATCGGCCTTAACCCCACAGGCAAGATCTCCTGTTGCAGGTTGCATCACGAATGCGCCTCTGCGAGCAAGAGTAGCCAAATTCTCCTGCGTGGCCTGATTGTGGAACATGTTGGTATTCATTGCTGGAACTACCACTAATCTGCAAGTACAGGCAAGGGCGGCGGCTGTAAGCATGTTATCTGCAAAGCCTGCAGCAATCTTGGCAATGGTGTTGGCAGATGCGGGAGCTATAGCAAATAAATCTGCATCACGGGCAAGGGCAATATGACCTATCTTGTCCTCATCTTCAAAGATATCCACCGGAACGCTGTGTCCGCTTAGAGCCTCAAGAGTAGCAATGCCTACAAGCTTAGTTGCAGCCTTAGTCATTACTACCTGCACATCAGCTCCTGCCTTGATGAGCAAACGACATAGCGAGCAGGCCTTATAAGCGGCAATTGATCCTGTGATGCCGAGAATAATTTTGCGTCCTTTCAATGGTGTGCTCATAGAAAATCACCTTCAATTTTTAAAAAATCACTAAACTTTGGGTAAATATTAGCTTTTTTTAGTTTAAATTACATTTAGTTGATCAATTCTTCTCTTTTGTGCATATAATACACATTTGCCAAAAACGCTGACGTATTGTTTTTTGTCGGAGTTAGGTCAAAAGAGTATGACTGATCGTACGTCTATCATAGCTCAGAAAATTGACATAGCGTTCCGCGCGTTTAATTGCAGTGATGCCGCAATTGACGCAGACTGTACCGAGGACATACGGGAACAGTTATAAGCAAGGCTCGCAGAGGGATACGGGACTGTGACAACAGAGCAGCGTTTTTTAAATCTCTATATGAGATGAAAGGCGTTTTGCCGGGCAGAGCCCGGATATCTGCGAGAAGCTATGGGAAGCCGTAGCAGTGTCAGGAAATCAAGGTTTTTTGCATTCAAAGAGAAGTGTTGTGTCATTTCCCTTTGTTTTTTGCGCATTTGTGCTAGAATATGCGCACTTTGTATTAACCTTAAAACATTCATTTGGTTGCAGCTCTTAGGTGCTGTGACCCGTAAAGTATTTTTTGGAGTGTGAATAGACATGTCCAGAGTTTGCCAAGTTACGGGCAAGCGCCCGACTGTGGGTAACCTTCGTTCCCACGCAAAGAACGCAGCAAAGCGTCGTTTCCTCCCCAACTTGAAGTATCACCGCTTCTGGGTTGAGTCCGAGGGTCGTTTTGTTCGTCTGCGTGTTACCACTAAAGCAATGCGCATTATCGATAAGCGCGGCATTGACGCTGTTTTAGCTGATATGCGTGCCAAAGGCGAAAGAGTCTAAGGGAGGCTATTATGGCTAAGAAAGGCGGTCGCGAAAAGATCCGTTTAAATTCAACTGCTGGTACCGGTCACTTCTATACCACCGATAAGAACCGTCGCACCACCCCGGGCAAGCTCGAGATGATGAAGTACGATCCAGTTGTTCGTATGCACGTCCTTTATAAGGAAGGCAAGATCAAGTAATTTTGATCTGCTGTGCTCAAAAGCCCCGCTGTATAAAAAACATGCGGGGTTTTTTATTATCTTTAGATTGAGGTCCGTCATGCCTGAATTACCTGAAGTAGAAGTTACCATGCGCGGTATTAAGCCAGCGTTAAAGGATGCTGTTATCAATACGGTATGGTTTGATGATAAGAAGTTACGTGAGCCCTTTTCTCCAGCTTTAAAAAAATTAGAGGGCGCAAAGGTTCTGGAAGTAAGTAGACGGGCCAAATATATAGTCATTAAGACCTCACAGGGTAGTCTTTTAATTCATCTTGGCATGACTGGACATTTGTCGGTGCTGAAGGCTCCTGAAGATTTAAGCAGTGCCTCGCGAAAGCTTCATGATCATTTTGAGATCATGCTAAATAATGGCATCGTGATCCGCTATAACGACTCAAGACGCTTTGGGCTTATCCATTATTATGCAGAAGACGAGTCTCCCTATGAGGGTGAATATTTAAAGGATTTAGGTCCTGAGCCCTTGGAGGATGATTTTTCAGCAGACTATCTTTTTGAGGCTCTATCAAAGAGAAAGAAGGCCGTAAAGCTTGCCATTATGGATGCAAAGGTGGTGGTAGGTGTGGGTAATATCTACGCCTCAGAGGTCTTATTCTTAGCGCGCATTAATCCTCTACGTATGTCCTACTCCTTAAATAAGGCTGAGTGTGAGCGTTTATGCTCCCAAATTAAAAAAACGTTGGCGCGCTCTATTGAAAAAGGTGGTACTACTATCATCAATTTCCAAGGCGCTGATGGCAAGATGGGCTATTTTGTGCAAGATCTTAATGTATATAGCCATGCAGGTAAGCCCTGTCCTGTATGCGGGACCGAGATTTTGCAGGAGATCATCGGGCAGCGTAGCACCTATTACTGCCCTGTGTGTCAGCCTTAATTTGATATATATATATAGGAATAAACGCTAGTTAAAAAGCTCTTTTGCCTTTGCTACTACTGCCTCAGGCACAAAACGCTCAATCTCGCCCTTGTGGATGATGAGATCTCTTACAAAAGTTGACGAGATAAAGGAAAGATCACCTGTTGCAGGGAGCATAACGAGCTCAACTTCAGGCATGGCCATGCGATACATGCCGGCAAGGGAGGTTTCATAATCATAATCTGCAACGGTACGTACGCCGCGAATTAGGATCGTGGCTTTATTTTCCTTTAAAAAATCAGGCAGAGTGCCACTCCAGCCTACAGCCCCCACATTGCCAAAGTTGGCAACAGTTTTTTGGGCCATTGCTATTCTATCCTCAAAGCTAAAGAGGCAGTGCTTAGCAGGACTTTCGCATACGGTAACTAGCACTCTATCGAAGATCTTAGAGGAGCGCTCAATAAGATTAAGATGACCTAGAGTCAGAGGATCAAAGGTGCCTGGAAAGACAGCAGTCTTCATAAATACTCCTTAAATGCTATTCCTCACCTGGACAGTGACGCTCAAGTGCTAAATCAAAGGCTTCCTTTACCATGTCTATGCTTATATGCGTCATGGCCTTTTCATCACGCACGCGATAACGCCAAGGGATATGAGCGTTTGCACCACATTCCTTTTTAGCAAGCTCCTTATAGACGCTCACCCATAAATCAGGATATCTCCACGAGCCTACACGTCTTGGATCGTGCACGGCAAATAGGCCAATTACTGGAGTTCCCACAGCAGATGATAAATGCATGGAGGCACTATCGGGGGATAAAACTAAGGCAGCACAGCTTAAAAGCGCAGCTAGGGCGCGCAATGAGGTTTTTCCACAAAGATTTAGACACTCACAATGAGTCTTCATGGCAATCTCATCGCAAAGAGCCATTTCTTTTTCGCTAGGGCTTCCTGCAAGCACTATCTTAAAGCCGTTTTCATAGGCATAGTCAGCGATAGCGGCATAGCCTTCACTAGTCCAATTCTTTTGGGCCTTAGCAGATGCTGGTGCGATCACGAAAAGCTTATTATTTTTGGAAAGCTCCTCGTAGGGGGCTAATTCCTTAGCGCTTAATTTAAAGTCCCAGTAGGGATTGATGTCATCAAAGCCTGCACATCTTGCAAAGGCCATAAAGCCTGCAAGCACATGAGGATTAGCAGGAGATGGGACCTTTTTATTTATAAATAGAAATTGTCCCTCACGGGAGCGCTCCTTGTCATAGCCTAATTTTTTTGGGGCCTTGATAGCTAGCGAGCACAAGGAGGATTTAAGCGAGGTCTGCATGTTTAGGAGTACATCAAAGCTTTGTCCTTGTAGCTCTTTTTTAAGCTCAAGGCAGGCCTTGATGGTTCCCTGCTTAAAATCAACAGGGATCATAGGGATCAGATCTTTACCGCAATCATTGCGAAAAAGCGGGGCAAAGCGTTTATCTATAACCCAAGTAATGGCAACCTGAGGTTCTTTTTTAGCAATTGCGCCCATCATGCCAAAGGCATTGATGCAATCACCTAAGGCGGTTAAGCGCAAAATACATAGTGAATTTGGTTTTATGCTCATATAGGAAGGATTTTGACACCCTCAGAAAGTAATAGCAAGAAGCTTGCAGAGGTGCATCATTAATAAAGGGCTTAGGAAATTCTCTTAAAATCCAGCCCGATTTAAACTTACATTTAAGAAAAAGCAGTGCATTAAGCTAAGTATGAGGATGGATGCAGAAAAATCTGTTTGTAGCTTGGTAAAAAGCAGATCCTCATTAGAAAATCATGTAAAATGTGACGCAGCACACAAAATACTAACATACAAAATGTTATTGGATCGAAATAATGGCTTTAAAAACCGTAAGACAAAATGATTACACCTACCTCGTAAATGATGAGGTTATGGCTGTAAGAGAACCTTACGATCGTTACTTTGATCCAGCTGATCCTATGCTAAGCGATGCCATAGCCAAGGGCGGTAGAGGTGCGGCTCTCATCTATAATGCCAACGGTACTCCGGTAGTGATGAGACACTATCGTCGTGGAGGTCTCTTTGGGCATATCGTGAAGGATCACTTCTTTTTAGCCGAGGCTCATTGTCATCGTGCCTTTGATGAAATGCGTCTCTTGTATCTTCTAGAGCAGCAAAAACTTCCTGTTCCTAAGCCGATCTTAGCAAGAGAGCGTCAAGTTGGCTGCTGTCTTGTACAGGATATAGTCATTGGTGCTTTAAATGCCCGCGATTTATCCTATGTCTTGCGTGATCGCGAATTAACCCGTATCGAAATGATGCGCTTAGGTGGCATGATCAAGGCCTTCTTTGAACAGGGCGTTGATCATACTGATCTTAATATTCGCAATATCCTGCTTGATGATGAGGGTAAGTTCTATCTTATTGATTTTGACAAGTGCTTCTTAAACAATCCCTCAGCCAAACGCAGACAGGAAATCGTCAAGCGTCTGCATCGCTCCTTCCTTAAAGAAGCTACTCGTTTTCCTAATGAAATCAAATATAAAGATGAGAATTTTGCACTCATTGAGAGCAGTGCTTTATCCTAAGCTAATAAACGCTATAATCGATCAAATAGACTACTCGTTTTAGGGTAGCCAACTTCTCTAAAGCTACGCTACATCTTTTCATAAAGCTAACAGATGTACGTATCTTTGAATAAACGGCATGACTTTACAATTTTCTTTATTCTGAAAAAAGCTAACATGCTAAAATGATGGAATGATCATGCCAAAGTTGCAGAGCTGAATTTTGCCTTTAGCTAGGTAAACATTCTGCCTTGCATTAAGGAGTTTGTATGAAGAAGACCGTAATTATCGTGGATCACCCTCATTTTGATCGTTCTGTGATCACTCGTCGTTGGGTTGAGGAATTGAATAAATATCCCGATGAGTTTGTAGTGCATAAGCTTGAGAGTGTATATCCTCGTGGTCAAATTGATCCCGTGCAAGAACATTCCTTAATTGAGAATAATGGCTCTGTCTGCTTTCAGTTCCCAATGTACTGGTTTAATTGTCCGCCCCTCTTAAAGCAGTGGTTTGATGTAGTGCTAACCTCTGATTGGGCCTTTGGTAAGGGACATAAGCTTGAGGGTAGAAAGCTAGCCTTAGCCTTTAGCTGTGGCTCGGGAGTAAATGATTATTGCGCAACTGGTAAGCATCAGCGTGAGGCTGAGGATTATCTATTACCGCTAGTGCATTCATTTGAGTATTGCTCAGCTCAGTATGCTGGCTCCTATAAGTTTTTAGGAGCTGCTAATCCTGAAGTGGCAACTGTGGAAAACATTGCCGACAATGCTAAGAAGTACGTGGAATTCCTACGTAGCATTGCGCAGGCAGATTAATATATATATATTGAATCTGTGATGCCCTGAGCCTCTCAGGGATGAAGAAAAAGCCGGGATGTCCCGGCTTTTTAGTAACTTGCAATAGCTTAAGCTAGCGCATCAGCAATAGGTAGAATACCGCCTAAGAAGGCCTCATCACCATTTACGCAGAAGGATTCAAGACCTGCAAGCTTTAAGCCCTTAACATAACGGGCATTTAAGAAGGGGCTTGCTATCAAGCCAATGGGACCATCATCCTTGGTGAACTTAAAGATCTTTTGCATAGAGGCAATTTCAGATCCGATCAATAATCCAGAGAGGAATTCACCTACGTGTGAGGGCTTAATACCACCTAGGATATTGGCACCGCGGATCTCAAACAGACGTGGGATGATGTTGTTTTCATTATAGCCACGCTCAAGACCTGCCTCATAATCAGCAGCTGACTCTTCCTGATCACCTGCACCTAAGCCTACTAATGAATATTTCATCATGATGGAATGGAGCTCACCTGTCATAGCGGTACGGAAGGATTCAACCTTAAGGCCATCGCACAATACCCACTTGCAGTGAGTACCTGGCATTAAGAATACCTTAGAGGGTTGCTTCTTTAAGGCACCAGCAAGTTGCACCTCTTCACCGCGGATCACGTTGTAGTTGTCAGGATCTTTAACACAGATACCAGGAACGATGCGGATCTTATAGCCCTTGCTATGAGTTACAGGAGTTAGGTGATCAGGGAGCTGATCAAGCTTTACCGGGCAGTCAAGATACTGTGCATCAGCCCAGCCATTGATGGAGCCTACCATGCCGGACATAATAACTGGCAGAGGACCATATTTTTCCATCCAAGCGGCAGTTAAACGATCAAAGGCGCCTTCACAATCCTTGCCACGTACAGTGGTAACTCCCTCAGGGGATTTCTTCTCCTCAATCTGCTTGCCATCAATATAGAGGAAGGCACGGATATTAGTTGAACCCCAATCGATCACGATGTAGCTTTTAGATGCCATGATGTACTCCTTGAAATTTACTTGATTGCTTTTACAAACTCACTGGCAGCTTGCTCGATTTCATCAAATGCACCTGCCTGAGCGCGTTTTTTGTTAATGATGTTAGATCCAACACCTGCAGAGCAGCAGCCGTTGTCTAAGAAGGATTTGATATTGGATGCTGAAACTCCACCTACAGCCATCAAGGGAATATGGTTGATAGGACCACGAATAGCTTTGAGATAATCAACACCTAAATTACCAATAGGGAAGACCTTAACAATATCAGCGCCGGCATTGTAGGCTGTGGCAATCTCAGATGGAGTAAAGGCTCCAGGAACTGCAACCATATCCAAAGTCTTGATGGCGTGGATAACTTCAACATCAACGTTTGGGGCTAGGGCAAAGTCAGCTCCGGCAGCACGGGCAGCCTTAGCCTGCTCAATAGTCATAACGGTACCAGCGCCTACACAGATCTCATCACCTAATTCCTGCTTGATTAAGGCGATGGAATCGGGGGTATCTATTAAAGCGCTAGCAGAAGCCTGATCAAAGGTTATTTCAAGGCAGTGAATGCCACTTTTTAAAATTCTTTTGGCAGCCTCTAAAAGCTCCTTACGGTAGACCTGACGTGAAATTGAGACCAAGCGGTGCTCTTTGATAAAAGTTAGTGCGTCCATTAGCAGATCCTGTTTGTCTATAATACTGGATATGTGCTCCATAATTTTAGACACATTATAAAACAAATTTTGTTTAAGGTGGCTGATGCAAAAAGTGGAGCGTGCTTAAAATCAGCAGGAAATGCTTAAAAACGCGGCTAAGCTCACGCTTTAAAGGGGAAAAGATAAGGCTAAAGCGTGGGAGGATATTTTTTGAAGGCTGGTGCTTATTTAAAATTTAGACTTTGCACGCCCATAAGAAAAAAATAAAAATGCTTAACAAAGCGCATCTAAAAGCGCTTTATTAAGAATGAGGCCTCGAAACAAAAATTTAGCTTACCAAAGCACAAAAATCTTAGGGTAAAAGCTTATCAAGCTCATCTAGGGTGCGCTCAACTGCGCCCTTGCCTGATTGTAGCTCGTTATAGGCCTTAAGACCTGCCTCCTTACATAGCCTTAGATCGCCAAGCATTTGGGTGCATTTTGAAATAAGCTCGTGAGTAGTTGCTACTTTAAAAGCACCGCCCCTTTCAATAAGCCCTGCGTATTCTCCCTTGAAATTGTGAAAATCAGGTCCGGTGATGGAGGCAAGCTTATGGCAGGCTGGCTCTAATGGATTATGTCCGCCAGTGGTGGTAAAGGATCCTCCCATAAAGACGATGTCGCACATGCCAAAGTAGAGTGCGATCTCACCCATGGTATCGCCAATTAAGATCCCTCCATTAAAAGCTTTAGCATCCTCTATGCCTTTGTTGCTCTTAATAATGTAGGGAAGCTTATGCTCCTCAAGATAGGCCTTAGCAAGTGAGACTCCTTCCTTGTGGCGCGGGACTAATATAAGCGAGAGCTTTTCAATACTCTTTTTTAGCTCCTCATAGCATTTGATGATTAAAACTTCCTCGGAGGCATGAGTAGAAATGGCACCTAGTACTGGTCCTGAAAGCTTGTTTTTTATCTGAGCTCCTAGGGCAAAGCGCTCAGGATCTTCCTTTAAATCGTATTTTAAATTGCCCGTGACGGTAATTTTTTGAGGCGCAACTCCAATACGCTCATAGCGTTTTGCATCATCACAGCTTGCACACAACACCTTATCTAATTTAGAGGCCATAAGATCAGCTACCAGATCCTTATGCTTTAAATAGGCCTTGGTATTCTTCTCCTGCATACGCGCATTAACTAATACCATCTTACAGCCTGCCTTATTGCCACTTACAAGCTTTTCAGGCCATAGCTCGGTATCGGCAGTGACTATCATTGAGGGCTTGAGTTTTTTATAAAAGCTCTTGATGGCAAAGTAATTATCAAGTGGGGAGTAGCTCACCTTGATATCGGCAATTTTATTTGCTGACTGGGCACCGGTGGTGGTTAGTGTGGTTACTACGGTATTTATCTCAGGATGTCTTTTCTTAAAGCCTGAAACTAAGGGCTTGATGGCATTAGCCTCACCCATTGAGGCTGCATGAAATATTACGGACCCTTTGGCAAAGGTGGGCAGATTTATACCTAATAGCTGCCAAAAATCCTTGCCATAATGCCGATCGCGACGACGATGGTAGGCAAGGTAGCAAGCCCCTGGTATAAGCGCAAGAGTAGTCAAGACGCGGTAGAGGGCGAGTACTAGAGCTGACTTTAAGGACATTACAACAGCTCCTTAAGCTTAGCTATCACCTCTGCAGGCGTTATTCCCTTGAGACATGCATAGGTACCTTTGTCACAGGTACGTTTAAAGCAGGGATGACAAGGCTCGGTAGCCTCAAGGCATACTGCCTTATCGGATAACGGCGGAGTATATATAGTTGAGGTGGAACCAAAGATATCAACCTGCGGGACACCGGCGGCAGCACAAGTATGCATAAGTCCTGAATCATTGCAAACAGCAGCTTTGCACATCCCAGTCATATCTAAAGCTTCCTCAATAGATGTCTGTCCTGCGATGTCATAGTAATAGCTAAGATATTTCTTATCTCCCAAAAGATTTTTGATGGCCGTGATAGTCTCGCCATCTTTTTTAGTACCAAGAGCAAGTACCGCGCCACCATTATCTATCCACCAACGGGAAATTTGCGCAAAGTACTCAACAGGCCACAGCTTGGCAGGACCATAGTTGGCACCACAGCCTAATGCGAGCAAGGGACGCTCGGTAGTAACTCTAAGTCTAGCAAGCAGCACATTTGAGGGCTTTTTAGTTTCAAGGCGCGGATAGGCAAATTTGGGAAGATCCTTTGAGCAGGTGACCTCATCCTTAGCATAGGCCAAGGCTACATAGCGATCGACCATACGGGGATAGTCATTTTTATTGCTACGCATGTTATTTAGGATGAAGTAGCGGCTCTCGCCCTTAAAGCCACGACGATCGGGAATGCCAGCAAAGAAGGCGATCAGCGCTGATTTTAAGGAATTAGGGAGGACAAAGCAGGTATCATAGCCTCTTTTTTTGAGCATCTTGCCTTCGCTTAGGCGTTTTCCTAATTGGAAGGCCCCGTGGCCAAAGGGATTTATGAGGATCTCGGAGATTTCACTCATGCGCTCAAGTATGGGCTTGGCATATGCTGGAGCATAGACATCGATGATACGACTTTCATCTTGGCTTTTTAAGGTCTTAAGTAGACTTTGCATCATGACTATATCGCCAAGCCATGCCGGGGTAATTACCAATATACGGTGCATGTGTCGCTCCTTGCTAAACTCATCTGCGCGCTAACAATCTGTAAAAAACTTGTGGATATTGATCAAAGCTAGACGTTATTTTAGCGCAAGCTTGCATACTGTCTAATTGGTTGCTGTCTTGCAAGTGGTAAAATTAGCCCATGTGCAAAAATTCTTGTTCAAATTCTTGCTTACCTATTTAAGAGGACATTGCAATGATCATCGTCACCGGCGGTTGCGGCTTAATCGGCTCTAATATCGTAAAAGCTCTCAATGATGAGGGTATCACTGACATCCTGGTTGTCGACAACTTAACTGAAGGTCATAAGGTTGCGAATATTGTTGATTTAGATATCGCAGACTATATGGACAAGCTTGATTTTATTGAGCTTATCAAGGATGAATTCGCCTTTAATGCACGCTTTGGTGCTCGTAATATCGAGGCTATCTATCATGAGGGTGCCTGCTCATCAACTACTGAGTGGGATGGTCGTTATGTTATGAAGAATAACTACGAGTACACGGTTAAGCTCTTTGAGTTTGCTACCGCGCATCGTATTCCCTTCTTCTTTGCCTCCTCTGCCTCAACCTATGGTGATGGCAATGTATATGTTGAGGGACGTGAAAATGAAAAGCCTCTTCATGTATATGGCTATTCTAAGTTCCTCTTTGATGAGTATGTACGTCGTCGTCTACCACGGGTAAATTCTCAGGTAGTAGGTCTTCGTTACTTCAACGTCTATGGTCCGCGTGAGGGACACAAGGGATCCATGGCATCTGTAGCTTTCCATATCTATAACCAGATGAAGGATGGTGGTAATCCTAAGCTCTTTGAAGGTTGCATGGGCTATCCTAATGGTGGACAGATGCGTGACTTCGTCTATGTTGGTGATGTGGCTAAGGTTAATTTGTGGTTCTTAAAGCACCATGGTCCTTCAGGAATTTATAACTGCGGTACCGGTCGTGCTGAGCCCTTCTCTCACATTGCTGATGCGGCAATTAAGTTCTTTGGCCGTGGTGAAATTGAGTACATTCCCTTCCCCGAGCATTTGGTAGGTCATTATCAGTGCTTTACCCAAGCTGATCTCACTAAGCTTCGTGAGGCTGGCTGTGATGTAGAGTTTAAGACTGTGGCACAGGGAACTACTGAATACTTAAAATGGCTGACCAAGAAATAAGAGAGGGCTATGAGGTGTGCGTGCTCCCAAAAGAGCGCGCTTTAACCTTTGTCGATCACCTAAACTCCAAGGGCTTTAAGGCTTATGCCCGCCCTGGGGCCTCTGAGCATTGGTTAGTTTTTGTGGAAAAATATACCGATGTGGGGCACGCCAAAAGAGAGCTACTTTCATGGGCGCAAAGTCCCTTTGATAGTAGCTTTAATAAGGCCTCATGGGAGCGTGGTGCGCGTACTCCTAAGCAGAAGGTATTTAAGGGCTCACGCATGGGGATGATAGGATGGGATCCCTTCTCCTTAACATCTATCATTGAAATCATTTGTGTGCTGTTCTTTATTGGACAGTTTATAAATGAGGGCTGGATGCTTGAGACCTTCTCTCTAAATCACCTTTCAGGCTTTGCTCTTCCCTTTGATGTATATCGCTTATTAACTCCGGTATTTTTGCACTTTGGGATCATGCACATTGCCTTTAACCTAGTGATGTGGGAGGCCATGGCTCGACCTGTGGAGCGGTATTTGGGAAAGACCAAGCTCTTTTCGGTATTTATAAGTGTAGCGCTTATCTCCAATGTGTTGCAGTTTGCCTTCATGCCTGATATGGGAATATTTGGAGGATTATCTGGAGCGGTATATGGAGTATTGGCGTATTTTGGCTTAGTTTCAAAGCGTGCTGATTGTCCGCAGGGCTTTGTATTTCCTCGTGGACTCATCGCAGTATCCCTTATTTTTATTGCCTTTGGCTTCTTTACCTCAGGGACTGCTAATGTCTGTCATATAGGCGGCTTGCTCTTAGGCCTTATCTGGGGCTATCTCGATCTGCATCGTCGTAAGCTCTTTTCCTAGCCTTTCATTGCAAGATATCAAAAAGCGGAGCCTTGAGCTCCGCTAATCGTTTTCTTCCAGATCTCCAAGATCCTAATTAGAAGTATCCAAAGAGTGATCCTAGGATATAACCGGTGGTGGTTGCAGAGAGCACTCCGATAAGGCCTGGGAGGATGAAGCTGTGGTTAATTAAGAATTTACCGATGTGGGTAGTGCCCGATCTGTCAAAGGTAATAGCTGCTAGATCTGAGGGGTAGGTGGGCAAAATGTAATAGCCATAGCAGGCAGAGGCCATAGCCACAATAATTCCCGGAGGAGTACCAATTGCGATAGCCACTGGAGTTACGGCCATGATAGCGGCAGCTTGGGAGTTTACGAATTTAGATACTATGAGTAGTACCACGCCGTAAGCCCAAGGAGCCATCATCATTAGATCGGTAAGATGAGATTTTAAGGCCTCAAGGTGGTTGTCAAAGAAGGTATCGGCCATCCACGCAACGCCATATACTGAGACCGCCGCGACCATGCCGGCGCTGAAGATGTTGGATTTGTTGATGTTTTTAGCACCGCAGAAGATAACCATCATCATGCCTGCAAAGAGCATCATCATCTGAATTACCAAGGTCATAGACATGGGCTTGCCATTGAGCTCAGGGCGCAATGAAGGGACGGCACCAAGCACAGCCACGGCAGCCACAGTTGCAATGAAGATGTATAAAGATAGCCACTGCTTGAAGGTGAATTTCACACCGATTAAGGATGAGGTTTCACCATAGACATACTTCTTTTTCTCAGGATCGGCGATTAAGGCTTGGAACTGCTCATCCTTATCAAGATCCTTGCCGCGGAACATGGAGAAGGTTCCAACGAGGAAGAGACCAACTATGGCTGCTGGGATCACAATTGAGAATAGCTCCACAAAGCCAAAGGTCATACCGTTATACTCAACACCCTCTAAAAGCGCGATGATAGATACGGAGGCCACGGCCGCAGGTGAGCAGATAATACCCATCTGTGAGGCAATGGTTGAGGCTGCCATAGGACGCTCGGGGCGGATATTATTGCGGATGGCCACATCATAAATAATGGGGAGCATGGTATAGACTATATGTCCTGAGCCACAGAGTACGGTGAGCATCCAGCAGGTATAGGGCGCTAAATAGCATAGTGATTTAGGATGCTTGCGCAGTAGTTTTTCGGCAATTTGAAGCAGACAGTTAAGACCTCCTGCTGATTGCATAGCCGAGGATGCACAGATCACCGCGATGATGGTGAGGATCACATCCACAGGGGGCTTACCAGGAATTAAACCAAAGCCAAAGCATAGGATCACTAGACCTACGCCTCCCATCAAGCCTAAGGTAATACCGCCCTTAGGAGCAGCATAGATAAGACAGCCTAAGACGACTATCAGCTGTATCCAGAAATCAAAACCTAGTTCCATGATTATCTTCTCTACGTTGTGTTTATTGTGATAGTTTTAGGGGAAGGATAATTTTAAATAGTGGCCTTAAGCTAGCCTCAGGGGGGTAGCGCAAGGTTACGGGAGGCTAATATACAGTAAGGTGACAGAATTTGCTTTTTTGTATGCTATCTCACCAAAAAAGGGAGCAAGGTAAAGACCCTGCTCCAAGTTTTCGCTTTCTGTTCCTTGATTTTTATTATGGATTTGCTCTTACCTCCCTATTTAGGCAGGGATCCCTAGGCACAGTTGGGGCTTGGGCAATAAGTATGATCTTTCGTGATGGTGGCATAAGGTTCTAAAAATAGCTGATGCTGAAAAAACAATGGTGCTGCGGATTAGTTTTTTCTCTAGATCATGCCTTAAGACATGAGCTTAAGCTGGCATCATTGTTTTTTCGTGGAATATCAATAATTAGCATTTCTTGCTTAATTATTATTTTTTATATCAATGTTAATGATATGTAACAAAACTATTACTTAGCTTTGATGTGCATATAATGC
>CAVHVI010000002.1:0-46754 GCA_963639245.1 Bacteroidaceae bacterium | reverse complement strand
GGTTATATATGGCAATTCATGAGCGTGCAGGTCAGAAAGCACTCCCTGAGGATCTCGTAAATATTCCGCGTTTGATGGCTGCATATTATTTGAACCATCCTGATCTTGATAATCCTGAGAATTTAGTTGCCTTCGGCACCTCAGGTCACCGTGGTACCTCATTGAATGGCTCTTTTAATGAGGATCACATCCTAGCCATCTCTCAGGCAATTGCTGAGTATCGCGCAAAGGAAAATATTACAGGTCCTTTGTTTATCGGTATGGATACTCACGCTCTATCAGAGGCTGCCTTAGCAACTACCGTTGAAGTCTTAGGTGCCAATGGCGTTGAAGTGCGTGTAGAAAAGGATCATGGCTATACACCTACTCCTTCTGTATCCTTTGCCATCTTAAATTACAACAAGGGCCGTACTGAAGGCTTGGCTGATGGTATCGTTATTACCCCTTCTCACAATCCTCCTTCAAACGGTGGCTTTAAATATAATCCTACCGATGGTGGTCCTGCTGGCACTGAAATTACCTCATGGGTTCAGGATCGTGCCAATGAGATTTTGCGCAATAAGCTCAAGGACGTAAAGCGCGTTCCTTATGAGCAGGCAATTAAGCTCTCTAATGTTAAAGAGCATGACATGCTTACCCAGTATGTTGATGCCTTAGGTGAGATCATCGACATGGAAGCTATTTCCAAGTCAGGTTTGCACATCGGTGTTGATCCTCTAGGTGGTTCTGGTCTTTATTATTGGGATGCCATCGCCGCTAAATACAACTTAAATCTCAAGGTTGTAAACTACAGCGTTGATCCTACCTTCTCCTTTATGTGCATCGATCGTGATGGCAAGATCCGTATGGACTGCTCAAGCCCTTATGCTATGGCAGGCCTTATCAAGCTTAAGGATGACTTCGATATCGCTTGGGGTAATGATCCTGACTACGATCGTCACGGTATCGTCTGCCACAGTGGCTTGATGAATCCTAACCACTATCTATCTGCAGCCATTAACTATATCTATACTCATCGTAAGGATTGGCCAGTTGATGCCATGGTGGGTAAGACCGTAGTGTCCTCCTCAATGATGAATCGTGTTGCAGAAGGCTTAGGCCGTAAGGCTTATGAGGTGCCAGTTGGATTTAAGTGGTTCGTACCTGGCCTATTCTCAAAATCTCTTGCATGGGGGTGTGAGGAATCAGCAGGTGCTTCCTTCTTAAGAAAGGATGGCTCTGTTTGGTCAACTGATAAGGACGGTATTATTGCTTCCTTGCTTTCAGCTGAAATGCTCGCAGTTACTGGTAAGGATCCGTCAGAGCATTACAATGAGCTTGTTAATAAGTACGGCAAGCCTTTCTATAATCGTGTTGATGCTCCGGCAACTCCTGCTGCTAAGGCTGCCTTAAAGAAGCTTGATCCTTCTGCAGTTGAAGCATCCATGCTGGCAGGTGAGGCAATTGAGGAGAAGAACACCTCAGCACCTGGCAACGGTGCCGCGATTGGTGGCTTGAAGGTTGTAACCAAGAATGGCTGGTTCGCCGCTCGTCCATCTGGTACTGAGAACGTCTATAAGATCTACATGGAATCCTTCAAGAGTGAGGATCACTTAAAGCAGATCGAAACTGAGGCTCAAGAAATTGTAAATGCCGCTTTGAAGAAAGCTGGTGTCTAATCCTTAGCTCTTATCTCTTATAATATGCAGGCTCCGCGATGACGGGGCCTTCTTTATTTTAGGAGAGCATGTGGGATCCTTTAAAAACGCTAAGAACATCTGTGCCGCAGTTTTTGATTTAGATGGCACGCTGTTACGCTCGGATAAGACTATTTCACCAAGAACTGCCAAGGCCGTGCAGGCTATTGCTGATCATGGCTGGTATGTGGCAATTGCAACTGGTCGTCATCCAAAATCGGCTTTGAGATATCTTGAGGAAATGGGAGTGCTCACCGAACGCACCTTAGCGGTGACCTTCAACGGATCTGCTCTTATTAATATTCATGATTTCAAAGAGGCAGGAGCTCCGGATAAAGCTTTTCCCATTATGCATGAGGATACTGCCTCCATGGAGGAGGGACAAGCTGTAGTAAGCCTGTGCCATCAGTTTGCCCTGCATGCTCATGCCTATTCAAAGCAGCACGGACTTTGCACAGAAAATACCAATATCTGCTCCTTGCGAGAAATTTTCCACGCCGGAGTTGAGTTCACAGATGGCTTTGATTTTGAGAATGCGCCTGCTGATGAACGTTATTTTAAGTTGATTTGCGTAGGCAGAGCCTGTGATCTTGATGCCTTCCGCGCAGCTTTGCCTCAATATATCCATGATCATTTTGAGGTGATGCGCACTGATGACAACTTCCTTGAATTTATCCCGCATCATTGCTCTAAGGGTACGGCTTTAAAGTGGCTTTGTGAGGAGGCTCATATTGAGCTTTCGCAAATTGTGGCCTTTGGCGATGCCGAAAATGATCACACTATGATTAAAAATGCAGGTCTTGGCGTGGCAATGGGCAATGCTACATTAGATCTAAGGCAAATTTCCGATCATATAACCGCCTCAAATGACGATGATGGCATTGCGTTGGTATTAGAAGATTTGCTTAAGACTCAGACGCTAAAAGCTTAATAAGGATAACTATGTTTAAGATCTCTATTTTAAGTAACCAGGAAAAGCAAAGTGATCCTGGCCTTGAAAAGAAGCTTCATGGCAGTGATTCTCTACCTTTGCGCTTATCTATTAGGGCATTTTTTAGAATAGCTGTTCCTTATTGGAGATCGCGCGATTCTCTTGTTGCTTGGGTATTGTTAGGCTTAATCATAGCCTTAACCTCAGGTGCGGTATATCTTGCAACCCTATTTAACTCTTGGTACAAATCCTTCTGGGATAGTATCCAAAATTATGATGTACCAGGCTTTAAGCATTATTTATTAGTATTTTGTGGCTTAGCTACTATTCATGTGGTAGTAAGTGTTTATAACTCTTATCTGAGATCTTGCCTCGCAATTCGTTGGCGTCGCTGGCTTACTGCTAAAGTAATGGGTGAGTGGCTCTCTGATAATGCCTACTATCGCATGCAGCTTGCAGATAGAAATACCGAAAACCCCGATCAGCGTATTTCAGAGGACTTAAATGCCTTTGTAAGCTACTCAATCTCGCTTTTATTAGGCACAGCATCTGATTTAGCCATGCTTGGTACCTTTGGTGTAGTGCTATGGGATCTATCAAATTCTGTAACTCTTACCTTGTGGAATGACGATACTTTAACCTTGCCTGATGGCTACCTTTTATATCTAGCAATAGTCTATGCGGTGGCTGGTACCTTGCTTACCTTCTTCTTTGGTAAGCCCTTGGTACGCTTAAACTTTAGACAACAGCGTTATGAGGCTGATTTTCGTTTCTCCTTGATCCGTGTACGTGAAAACTCTGAATCAGTATCTCTCTATAAGGGTGAAAAGCAGGAAGGTCGCGTGCTTACCTCCCGCTTTAAGGATGTGGTTACTAATTACATTAGATTAATTAGATGTGAAAAGCGTCTAGGCTTTTTCACCTTATCCTATGCCCAACTTGCGGTTATCTTTCCTATCTTAGTGGCAGCGCCGATGTACTTTGCCAAGATAATCACCATGGGAAGCATTATGCAGATTAACTCTGCATTTAGCCGCGTACAGGATTCGTTATCTACTATTATTTCTAATTTCTCTTCATGGGCTGCCTTTAAGGCTGATATCGACCGTCTAGCATTGTATTTTGACAGCATGGATGCAGCCGATCATGTACAGTGCTTAGAACCAGTTGCTGAAGGTGATAGCTTTAAGACTGAGGATCTGGAGGTTGCAACACCTGCAGGTGAGATTTTGTGCTCTCATCTAAATTTAGCTTTAAATGATGGCGATAGTCTCTTAATTCGTGGCCGTTCAGGCTGTGGTAAATCAACCCTTATTAAAGCAATTGCTGGTATTTGGCCTTATGCTAAGGGGAAGGTTGTTTATCCAAAGGATGCAAGCTCGCTATTTTTATCTCAGCGTCCTTATCTTCCTCAGGGAACGCTACGTGAGGCTGCGGCCTATCCTTTGGGCCCCGAGCATGAGGGCTTAACTGAAAAATATATGGAAGAGTTAGGCCTTGGAGCTTGGATTTCATCTTTAGATAAAGAGGATAACTGGTCTCAGAGCTTATCTCTTGGAGAGCAACAGAGGATCGCGGTGATAAGAGCCTTGCTCATGAAGCCTAAATTATTGTTCTTAGATGAGGCAAGCTCTGCTATGGATGAGAAGTCTGAGAGCATCGCTTATAGTTTGTTAAAAGAGCAGCTTTCAGCTAGTATCATTGTTAGCGTGGGACATCGCTCATCCCTTGCTACCTTCCATGATAAGGTATTAGAGTGTGCTCAAGGTGAGCCTTGGGTAGTAAAGGCTTGAGCAAATGGCAGTTAGAGAAACAACAAGAAAACAGGGTATAAAGAGGGTGAATACTAATAATTCTCAAAAAAAGAGGGTTAAGGCCAAGTCTGTGCAAAGAGCAATCAAAGCAAGAGTGTATTACTTGTCAATTTTTTTAGGCTTTTGCTTGTTTGGATTGTATTTATCCTACGACTTATACAACGATCCTGAGACTAGATCGATTACTCCAGCCTTATTATTGGTATCTCTAATTGCCCTGTGTCTTACTGTGCTCAATATCTTTATGTTGCGCGTGGGGATTAAGAAAACTGCAAGTAAGACACGCAATAATCTTCAAAAGAAGGATGATTTTTATTAAGAAGACCATGACTGCAAATATGTCCGCAAAATTGTAGGCTGACGATATATGCCTCTCTTTAGAATGTAAGAGGGGGCTATTTTATTTCTAGCTTCATAAAATCCTCATAAAACCTTCATCCTGCTCTCCAATTAAATTCATTTTATCGCCTTGATCTAATAGCAGAAGGTAAGTTTTATCTTTTTAAGGATCTGCTTACCGCGTGAACTCGGTCCGAAAAAAATCCAAAACAGATAAAATCTCGATCTGAAAAAAAGCTAAAAATAACTAAATTTCGATACGAAAAAAAGCCTAAAATAATATAAACTCGATCCGTAAAAAATCATAAAGATGATTTATATCATGTTCTTTAGCGTTTAGATTTATCTTGTTTAAAAGTTTTATTTCACTGCCTGCGAAGTAGGCCTTGAGGTTTGTTAGAAGGTGCGCGCACATGTATATAGCACGAGACATAGATAACGCTCTACAGCAGTGGGCTCAGTCTACAGAGCAAAAGCCTCTTTTGGTGAGAGGGGCTCGACAGGTTGGCAAAACTACCTGTATCCGCCATCTTGCTCCATGCTTCAAATATTATTTGGAAGTTGATCTTAGCCTAGGGGCGCTCTCTCCTGATAGAGAGCTGTTTGATGCCGACATTGATGTCAAAAAACTTTGGGAAACCTTAGCTGCGATCCATGATATTCCTGTAGATGGCCTAGATTCGACTCTGCTATTTATAGATGAGATCCAGGCTTGTCCCAAAGCTATTATGCGTCTTAGGTATTTTTATGAGCAATTACCGCGCCTTCATGTTATTGCGGCCGGATCGCTTTTAGAGTTTGCCCTTGAGGAACTTCCTAGTTTTGGGGTTGGTAGGATCCGCTCTGTATTTATCTACCCATTAAGCTTTAGGGAATTTTTAAGAGCTGAAAAGAGTAATGGCTTAGTGGAGCTTATGGCTAAGGCAACTCCATCTGCGCCTTTGGCAGATGCTATTCATGAGAATATTCTCGCATGCCTGCGCATTTTTCTAATTATTGGTGGCATGCCGGAGGTGATATCTTCGTATGTGCAACATCACGACATTAGAAAGTGCCAACAAATTTTAGATGATCTCATAGTTTCATTTAGAGATGATTTTAAAAAATACAAAAAGAACGTTCCTGAGGCCCGCATTACCGACACCTTTGAATCCGTCGCCATTCAAGGACAAGGGAAATTTATCTATGCGCGCGTTGCGGATGGGGTAAAAGCGGTTCAGATTAAAAATGCTATCTCGGTATTGGAGATGGCGGGGCTTGTGTACTCAGTAGTACATTCTTCTGCCAATGGTATTCCATTAGGAAGTGAGGCCAATGAAAAATATCGACGCATTATTATGCTCGATACTGGCATGGTACAACGTATTTTGAATTTAGATTTGGCAGAGCTTTTAGCGCCCAATACTATGCTTATGAATAACCGTGGGGCCTTAGCTGAGATCTTTGTTGGTAATGAGTTAGTTAAGGCAGGAAATCCTTTTTTGTCAGCAAAGCTTTATTGTTGGCACCGTGAAAACAAAAAATCTCAGGCAGAGATTGATTACCTCATCCAAATTAAAGATAAGGTGATTCCAATTGAAGTGAAATCAGGCGGTACAGGCTCTATGCAAAGCCTAAGAATTTTTATGGAAGAAAAGCATAGTGAATATGGAGTAAGAACATCCCAAGAGAATTTCTGCGCCTACGAGAATATCAAGGTGTATCCACTTTATGCAATTTCAAATTTATTAAGGTAGGCTCTTATTTCATCGCAAAATAAAAGGGCAGGAAAAAATCCTGCCCGTTGCATTTAATCTTGAAGAGTATTACTGATCCTTCTTATCAGGACGAAGTACCTCAGATACTGCCTGATCGCCAGTGATAGTCTTTCTGTGGAATTTCCTAATAGCCACACGAGCAAGCTTACCAGTAAGCTGCTCAGATGGACCAAATTGCGCAGGCTCATCCTTGAGGAATTTTTGCTCGTAGTCACCCACAGCTTTGATCACCAACTTATATAAGCCAATTACTGCAATAATGTTTGGGATCACCATGAGGCCGTTAAACATATCGGCAAGCTCCCACACCAGCTCCACCTTAAGCAAGCATCCTGCCATCAGGAATACTAAAACTACAATGGAGAACTCGTTTAAGAAGCGATAGCCAAAGACATATTTTACGTTCTGTACCGCAAAGAAATACCAGCCAATGATGGTGGTGAAGGCGGCAAAGAACAAGCAGATGGCCACGAATCCAGATCCAGCAACACCCATCCCCTTGGTGAAAGCGTTTTGGGTTAGCACGATACCAGTATCGACTCCATTTAAGGAATTGGTAACCAAAATGACCATAGCAGTAGCGGTTAACACGACAAAGGTATCAATGAATAGGCCTATGACAGCGGCTAGGCCTTGCTCTGCAGGGTGCTTTACACGGGCAATGGCATGAGCGTGAGGAGTTGAACCCATACCAGCCTCGTTTGAGAACAAGCCACGGGCAACACCATAACGAATAGCTTCCTTAACGGAGGCACCGATCACACCACCAGTTGCTGCAGATGGATTAAATGCTCCGATAAAGATTGATTCAATGGTTGCCAAAATGTTATCCCAGTAGCTTACCATGATGAAGAGCGCGCCCATCACGTAAACCAAAGCCATCAAGGGAACCATTTTTTCAGCAAAGGAGGCCATGCGCTTGACACCGCCTACAATGATGAAGCCTGCAAGCAAAAGCAAAATAAGACCGGTGATTTGGCAAGGAATATCAAAGGCAGATTCAAAGGCAGTGGCAATGGAGTTGGCCTGAACCATGTTGCCGATGCAGCCTAGGGCAATGATAAGCAAGATGGAGAAGATCACTGCTAAGGGCTTGGAGCCTAAACCATTTGAAATGTAGTAAGCAGGACCGCCGGTGATGTGACCTTCATTATCGCGGGTACGGTAGAGCTGAGCTAAAACAGCTTCTGAAAAAATGGTAGCCATGCCAAAGAAGGCTGCAAGCCACATCCAGAATATGGCACCAGGACCGCCCATAGCTAAGGCGGTAGCAACACCTGCAAGATTACCTGTACCAACTTGAGCAGCAATTGCTGTTGCCAGTGACTGGAAGGAGGTCATACCCTGCTTGCCAGCCTTTTCTCCGTTTAAGGATAGTGAGCCAAAAACATGCTTTAAGGCACGACTAAATTGACGGATCTGTACGAAGCGTAATCTTAGGGTAAAAAATATGCCAGTTCCTACTAAAATAGGGATAAGGCACCAAGGTCCCCACAGGATGGAATTAATGTTGGAGACAATTTGTGTTAGCTGATCCATAAAAAACTCTTTGGATGTAATTAATAGTAGTGCAGAGAGCACGGCAGCTTAATTTTAGAGAAAATGTGATGTAAGTGGTAAAAAAGCGCAGAAAGGTTGCTTTTTGGTGCAATGAAAAAAAGAGCAAAAGGGAGTAAATAGAGACTTAACCTAATGAAAAAGCTCCAAAATTGGAGCTTTTATTGAAAGATACGGTAGCTAACTATTATTTGTCTTGTGCATCTTTATTGATCTTAGCGGCGATCTTAGCTTTGATCTTCTTCTTAGCCCAAATAGCAAGTACTACGATTAAAACTAAGCCTAAGCAAGCAAAGATAATTGACTGCACGTCATGCACATAGGACATCAAGAGCTCATGGTTGTCAGCAAAGAAATAACCTATATAGACCCAAACAGGAACTGAGATTAAGGCGGCAAAGCCATCCATGAGTAAAAAGGTGTGGTAGGGAATGCGACGACTCATGCCAGCTGCTAGGAAGATAGGTGAGCGCAGGCCAGGAATAAAACGAGCTACAAACAATACTCCCAAGCCATATTGTTTAAATTTTTGTTGGATTTGAGAGAAGCGTCGGGGAGATAAGATCTTGCGGAACATTCTGATACGTTGAATGCGATAGCCAAAAATACGTCCGCCTAGGAACATAGTTGAATCGCCAACTAGCACGCCTAAAATACCCACGCCAAACATTACGTGCTGATTAATTTCTGGGTACAGGCCTGCGATAACACCGCCTGCAACTAGGGTAATATCCTCAGGTACAGGAACTCCCAGTCCGCACAAAATCAAGCAGGAAAATACAGCTACATAGCCGTAATCTGTAAAGAAACTAACCAAAAAATCAAGCACTTCTTGTACTCACTCTCCAAGGTAAAATTTGGGTATTCATTTATTATACACAATGCTGTTTTATCCTCAATTGATAAACTGACGCAATTACAGCGGTTTTGTGAGGGCTGCACCTGCAAAATTTAATTGACGCCAAGCCTCATAGGCAACGACAGCTACTGAGTTTGAAAGATTAAGGCAACGACTCTCGGGCATCATCGGGATGCGTAGACGGAATTCATCTGGTACCTTGTCATATACCTCTTCAGACAAGCCTTCCTTTTCGCGTCCAAAGATTACATAGTCGCCATCCTCAAATTGAAATTGAGTAGGCAAAATGGTACCTCTTGAGGTTGAGGCTATCAAACGACGTGGCTGTTCCTTTTCGAGGAATTTTTCAAAGTTAACATGTACGGTGAGATTGGCTAGCTCATGGTAGTCAAGACCTGCGCGAAGTAGACGTTGGTTATCAAGATAGAAGCCTAGCGGTCCGATGAAATGTAGTTTCGCCCCACAATTTACAGAAAGTCTAATTACGTTGCCTGCATTAGATGGCATTTCAGGACGATATAGAACGATGTTGATCATGTAAAAACCAATAGAAAATCAAAATGTTATCTACATTATATCGCAGTCTCAAAAAAAGGCCTAAAAATTGCGACTAAGCCGTTTTAGTGCTAACATTTTCAGGCTATTAATAAAAAAGAACTGCAGCAGCTTTAAACAAAAATTGGGGAAGGGCCTTAGAGGCTTAAGCGGAGGATTTATGCAACATAATCCACAAAAGAGTGTGGATGATCGTCAAGTTTCTGGAAAGCTTGTTGCGGCAGTGATGATCGTGTCATCACTCATCTCTCTTTTAGGTGATTTTTACTTATACTCTTTCAAAGCAGGTGAAAAAACTGCGGTCTCAGGGCAACTACTTGAAGGCGGAGCCGCCACCAATGGCTCATGGATAAGCAATTTTTTTGATTATTTTGGTAATGTTACCTATTTTGTACCATGGCTTTTGACATATGTGGTGTACCTTTGGGCTCGCAGAAACTTTTCTCTTAATCTAAAGAGTATAGATAACTTTGCCATAGGCGTAAGACTTTTGGGAGTAACTACTTCTCTTATAGGCTTTTGTATGCTCTTTTCAGGCCTAGTGATGAATGATTCCTTAGGTGCTGGTGGTATATTAGGCGATTACCTCAATATTGCTAATTTCTCCCATCTGCCGCGCTATGTTGCTCCTTTTGTGCCCGTGCTACTAAGCTTTGCTGGTGTAATGCTAATGTCAATGCATTCTCCTATATGGTTCTGCGATCAGATAGGTAGAGCATTAAGTAGTGTTATTCCCTTCATGTCTAATGATGAACCAGAGGCTCAAGAGCAGCCGGCTCCTTCGGCAAATGTTGAGGCTAAGCCTAAGAAAAAAGCTTTCTCCTTTACCTTTTCAAAAGTCAAGACAGAGCCTGAAAAGGTGGACAATACTCAAAGTGAAACTAAAACTCCAGCAGATCAAGAAAAGCCTGCAAGTAGCCCACGCGTATTCCAAGGCTTTAAGGATGTAAAGCAACGCTTAAATAAGGGCGCTGTGGATAATAAGGATGGAGGTGTCGCAATTGGTGCAAGAGTTGAGCCTAGTTTTGGCGTAGCAACGTCTGCCGATAAATCCATTCATATAGATGAGAGTGCCCAAGTTGCTAGACAAAATGCTCCACGCTCATATGATGCTAACAACTATGCGCACAATACTGCTCACCAAGAACCATCCTTGGGAAGTATTAATGGTTCTCATAACGAGTCAAGCTACCAAAATAATGTAGCTTCTAATAATAGATATAACGCACCGCAAGCTGCCTATGAGAGAAATTACAATAATAATCAGACAGCAGCTTATTCAAATAATTATGCTTCGACTGGTGAAAACGAAGGTGCAAGCGTTAATGAAGATCGTATTCCTGCTACGCGCGTATATGATGCAAGATATGCTCAAGCTAACTACGCACAGCAAAGTCAGGCTAATGACAACTCCCAAGTGTATAGCGATGATATAAATAATGCTCCGCAAGGACCCTCTACTATTATAAGTGGGGCATCATATGGACCTGCATATGCTAATGAGCCCCAAGTGCAGGAGTCATCAGTGCCTAACCATGAGCCTGATTATGAAGATGATGATCAGCAAAGTACCATTATTACTAAGTCTCAAGGCATGGTTGAAGGTAGTGCTTATTCCTCAAGCGCCAATCAAAGATCCGCTTATGCTGAGGATAATTACGATGGTCCTATATATGAGGCCGGAGCACCAGGCGCGCATAATGAGGTTGTAGGTAATCCATCTAATCGCGGTGAAATTAGTACGGTGATCACTCGTGGCCAATCTGTAACTAAGATGCAATTTGGCCATGATATCGAAACCATCGCCTCTCAAGGTGATGAGACTAGGGGAGGCTATGCTGAATTTGATAGCGAGGCTTCAATTCCGCAATCTCCTGATGTAATGATGCCTGAGCAGGAGCTATTAGCTCGTGATGATAATGATGACAATGCATTCTCATTTACCGATGAGCAAGAGGAAAACGAGAGTGCAATTAAAAATCACGACGCTCTTCGTCCCGCAACAACTCCAATTTCTGAGCACGACACTAGCTATTCAAATTCCTACACTGGTGCCACTCGAGGCTTAGGTCCTAATGCTGAAAGCGTAAATCTTCCTTCTTATGAAAAGGATGAGGCTATCACTGAGCATTATGATAATGAAGAGGAGATGGAGGATAGTTCTGATCTTGCGCGCTCTAAGGCTCAGCAATATGGCTTTGTGCAGCAGTCATCTGCATCTTCTTTGCCAAATGACAATATGCAAGAGCAAGTTACTCAGGCTCCTCAAGAGGCTATGTCCTATGAAGAGCCTTCGACTAATATTCAGACTGATACTCAGCAATACGCTGAAGCTTATGCACAGTCTAGTGTTGAAAATAACAATGTAACTCAAGCATCAGTAACATCATCTGATATGGGACAAACGCCTGAGGCCTTTGGCAATGAGACAGCAAATAATACTCAGGCAAACGATCAAATGCCTCCGAGAGCTCCCTTAAATAAGATCCCAACTAAGGTATATCAGGACTCAATGAGCACTGCCAATGCTGACTGTGATCCTAATGATAACTGGCGTCCATCTATGACTTTGCTACGTCCATCTAACGATCCGCAAATGGTAGATGAAGCAATTATTCAGACTATGATTGAGCGCATCAATCGTACTCTTGGTGATTATAAGGTCCAAGCTAAGGTAGCAAACTACCAACCAGGCCCGGTGATCACCCGTTACGATTTGGAATTAGCCCGTGGTACTAAGTTCAGCTCCATTAAGCAGCTAGAGTCTGATTTAGCCCGTAACCTTACTACCTCAGTACGCGTTTTAGATACAGTACCAGGGACTTCCTATGTTGGTCTTGAGATCCCAAATCCCAAGCGTAAGCTCATTACCTTGCGTGATGTGGTTGAAAGTGAGCAGTTTATAAATAGCAATGCGAAGCTTCCTCTTTGCTTAGGCGTAAGTGCTAATGGCATTCCTGTGGTTGCAGATTTGGCTAAGGCCCCGCATTTGCTAATTGCAGGTACTACCGGATCTGGTAAGTCTGCAGGTATTAACTCCATGCTCTTATCCATGCTCTTAACTAGATCGCCTAATGAGCTACGCTTAATCTTAGTTGATCCTAAGATGGTGGAATTTTCTCTTTATCAAAGCGATCCTCATCTTATCTGTCCAGTTATTTCTGAGACTGAGCAAACCATGGCTGCCTTGCAGTGGTGTGTAGGTGAGATGGAGCGTCGCTATGCTTTGATGTCTAAGCTTGGCAAGCGTTCTATTGATGAGTATAACGCTTATATCCGAGAGCAGGAGGCTCAAGGCCACGTGGTTTATGATCCTGCCTGGACTGCTGATATGGGCGGACAGCCTTCAAGATTAAGACCACTTCCGGCAATCGTCATGGTCATTGACGAGTTTGCTGATTTGATGGACTCCTTTGAAGGTGGCAAGAAAAAGAGTGATGGTCATCCTGAAACTTTAGTGCGTCGTTTGGCTCAAAAAGCGCGTGCAGCTGCCTTGCATTTAATGCTAGCCACACAATCTCCGCGCTCTACTGTTATTACTGGTACCTTAAAGGCAAACTTACCCTCGCGTGTGGCCTTTACGGTGCAATCGGCCTTAGATTCTCGCGTTATTTTGGATGAGGGCGGTGCTGAAACCTTACTTGGTAATGGCGATATGCTTGCTAAGTTTATGGGCCTTATGAATAATCAGCTCTTCCGCGCCCACGGACCATTTGCTTCTAACGAGGATGTAAGTGCTATTGTTAATGCTTGGAATGAGCATTGTGGCGATCCTAATTTTATTGAAGGGGTTACTGATGTAGAAGAGGAAGAGGAGGATAGCGATCTTTCCTATAGTGATAGCTCTATGGGAATGTCTTCAAGAACTGATGTGCTTTACGATACCGTTTTAGCCCATGTACTTGAATATCAAAATCAAAATAATGGTACTCCTCCTTCTATTTCAAGCCTGCAGGCTGATTTTGGTATAGGCTATCCCCGTGCCAAGAAGTTATTTGCCATGATGAAGAAAAAAGGAGATCTCAAATGAGCATGTTTAAGCTGATGAAATCATTGAGTCTGTCTTTGCTCTTGTTGTTTTCTATGCAAGCCTTAGCTGATGATAGTGAGGCCCTAAAGGCCAAGCTCTCTGCCATGAATGCTATCAGTGCTGACTTCTCCTCGGTAGTTGTGCATAAGGACAAGGAGAGCAAATCATCAGGAACCATGGCCTTAAAGCGTCCTGATCGTTTTATCATGCACACTACTGCTCCTGATGAGACCGTGCTGTATACCGTAGGGGAAGATATTTATTATTTTGATCCCTTCGTAAATCAATTATCAATCTACAAGCGTTCAACCTCCGCTACCTCGCCTTTTTTGTTGCTCACTGACAGCTCCCAAAAGCTCTGGAGTCAATATGTGATCACTAAGACTTCTGATGGCTTTAAGGCAGAGCCCAAAATAAGTCGTGATATTGCAGCGATGAATGTAGTGTTCAAAGGAGATCTGGTTTCATCCTTATCCTTGGAGATGAAGGATGGAACTGTGAATACCTATACCTTATCTAATGTAAAAAATTCTGCTGCCGACTCCTTATTTAAGGTAGATATCCCTGCAGATACTGAGATAGACGATGAGCGCTGAGCAAACAGAGCTTTTTGCCCCCTTAGATGCAGTTGAGGCTGAAAATGCCAAGGATGAGAGCTCCTTTGATGGCGAGCCTCTGGCTGCAAGATTACGTCCACGCAATCTTGAGGAGTATATAGGTCAGTCTCATCTTATAGGCACTGATCGCCCGCTAAGACGTATGCTAGAGCGCGGACAGTGCTATTCCATGATCCTCTGGGGACCTCCTGGAGTTGGTAAAACTACGCTGGCCTTAATTTTTGCCAAATCCTGTAATGCAGTCTTAGAGCAAATTCCGGCGGTGACCTCTGGAATTAAGGAGATACGCGAGGCCATCGAGAGAGCCCGTTTGAGAAAGCGTCAAGGGATCAGAACTTTACTTTTTGTCGATGAGGTACATCGCTTCAATAAATCTCAGCAGGATGCCTTCTTACCTCATATTGAGGATGGTACGGTTACCTTTATTGGCGCAACTACCGAAAATCCTTCTTTTAATGTCAATTCAGCACTGCTTTCACGGGCGCGCGTGTATGTGCTAAAAAAATTCTCCAAAGAGGAGCTTGAGGCGCTACTTAATCTTGCTTTAAGTTCAGAGCGTGGCCTTAAGGCTGAGAACATTCGTTTTGATGATGGCGTTAAGGATGCGCTAACTGATCTTGCTGATGGTGATGGAAGACATCTTTTAAACATGCTTGAGATGCTTACTGATCTAGCAGCAAGTATGAAAGATGGAACAAGGCTTGTTACCAAATCTATGGTGGCTGCAGTTGCCGGACGCAAGATGCTCTCGTATGACAAGGGTGGCGATGCCTTTTATGATCTAATCTCAGCCTTTCATAAATCGGTACGTGGCAGTGCTCCAGATGCAGCCTTGTATTGGTATGCGCGTATTTTGGAGGCAGGAGGGGATCCTCTATATGTGGCAAGACGTCTTTTGGCAATTGCAACTGAGGATGTTGGTCTTGCCGATCCTCGGGCAATGACGGTTGCCTTAAATGCTTGGGATATTTTTGAGCGCGTTGGCTCCTATGAAGGAGAGCGCGCTATTGCCGAGGCTGCTGTTTACATGGCCTTAGCACCTAAGAGTAATCATCTATATACAGCATTTGCTAGAGCTAAAGAGGATGCCAATTTAGGATCCTTTGATGTGCCCTTATATCTTAGGAATGCTCCTACCAAGCTTATGGAGGAGCTAGGCTATAAAAAGGGCTATCGCTATGCGCATGATTTTAAGGGCGCATATGCAGATGGCGAATGCTTCTTCCCTCAAGAGTTAGCAGGTTCTCGCTACTATACTCCCTCCGATAGAGGCTATGAGGCCATGCTATCTAAAAAAGAGGATTATCTTAAAGAGCGCGATAAGAGATCTGAGCAAAAGCGTTATCCTGAAGGCTTTGAGGGTGAAAAAGTTCAGCATCGTGGGGGAGAGGATCCCTTCTAATTATCAAGGCTTGATTGCTGTGAGCGAAACTTGCTCTGAGAAAATCAGGGATAAAAGCCTCTACTCATGATAAAATTACGAAGTTTTTGAAAAAGGCTATTGAGCCAAGTTTATTAAATCATAATTAAGGGCAGGAACACATGCTCGATTCAAAGTATTTGCGTGCTAATCCTGAAGAGGCTGCCGCACGTCTTGCAACTCGCAAGTTCAAATTAGATACCCAAAAGCTCGCTCAATTAGAAGCAGAGCGTAAAGAGACTATGACCCGCACTCAGGATCTTCAGTCTCAGCGTAATTCCATTTCCAAAGAGATAGGTAAGATCATGAAGCAGGGCGGTGATCCTGCTCCTATCAAGGCTCAGGTAGCTGCCATTTCCGAAGAACTTGCTCAGGTCAAGCAAAGACAGGATCAGGTTTTAGAGGAAATTAAGCAATATTACTTAACCATCCCTAATTTACCCGATGCCTCCTGCCCTCTAGGTGAGGATGATTCCTTCAATGTTGAGGTTCGCAAGTGGGGCACTCCTAAGACCTTTGACTTTGAGGTCAAGGATCATGTAGCCATTGGTGAAGGCTTGGGTATGCTCGATTTTGAGCGTGCGCGTAAGGTTGCCGGTGCGCGTTTTGCCTTCATGACTGGTCCTATCTGCCGTTTGCACCGTGCCTTAGTGCAGTTAATGCTTGATTTACATCAGGAGCAGGGCTATACCGAGGTTTACACTCCTTATTTAGTAAATCTTGATTCCCTCTATGGCACAGGTCAGATGCCTAAGTTTGCTGAGGATTTATTCCACACCAGCTTAAACGGCGATGCTGACGGTGATGATGTTAATCGCCACTTCTGCTTAATTCCTACTGCAGAGGTTCCTTTGACCAACATGGTTCGTGATGAAATCATCCCTGAGCAGGATCTTCCTATTAAGATCACCGCTCATACTCCTTGCTTTAGATCAGAGGCTGGCTCTGCAGGTCGTGATACTCGCGGCTTGATCCGTATGCATCAGTTTGACAAGGTTGAAATGGTGCAGATCGTAAAGCCTGAGGATTCATGGCAGGCCCTCGAGGATTTGACTGCTAATGCCGAAGCTGTTTTGCAGGCCTTAGAGCTTCCTTATCATGTAGTAGCTCTTTCAACTGGTGATATGGGCTTTAGCTCTGCTAAGACCTACGATCTTGAGGTATGGCTACCTGCACAAAATTGCTATCGTGAGATTTCCTCATGCTCAAACTGCATTGATTTCCAAGCCCGTCGTATGCAGGCTCGTGTACGTCGTAAGGATGGAACCATTGAGCTCGTTCATACCTTAAACGGCTCTGGCCTAGCAGTTGGTCGTACCTTGGTAGCAGTGCTTGAGAATTATCAAAATGCTGACGGCTCAGTGACCGTGCCTAAGGTTTTACGTAAGTACTTAAACGGTCTTGAAGTTCTTACCAAAGATACCAAGTGAGTACTTTAACCGCCGCAGATTGGGTTATTATCGCCGTGATTGTTATCTCGGCGATAATGTCGGTTATGCGAGGATTTGTAAGAGAGGCAGCATCCATTCTTGCGTGGATCGCTGCCTTCTTAGTTACAGGAAAGCTATACCCTACGATTGCGCCCTTATTTAAGTTTTCAAATGATGAGCTAACCCGCAATGTGCTAGCAATTATTGTGCTCTTTGCTGTGACATTAATTGCAACGGGCATGGCAGGACGTCTCGTTTGTACTATGGTGGATAAGGCTGGTCTTTCAGGCTTTGACCGTCTCTTAGGTATAGTTTTTGGCGTATTGCGAGGCGTACTTATTATGTCCGCAGTCCTTGCTTTACTGCAGATCCTCTTTCATCTGCATATCTTATTATTCTTGCAGGAGACGCAGTGGTATCGCGAATCGGTATTGCTTCCCGATCTCCAGCGACTTGTGAACTGGTTCTTTTTGTACATGTCATCCCCGGTAACGGGCATTGGAGCTTGAAAATATGTGCGGTGTAGTCGGAATGGTAGGCGTATCGCCTGTCAATGTCGCAATTTACAGTGCTTTACAGGTGCTTCAGCACCGTGGTCAGGATGCTGCTGGTATCGTCACTATGGATGATGCCGGTAATTTCCACCAGCGTAAGGCCAATGGTATGGTACGTGATGTTTTCCAACAGCGTCATATGATGCGTTTAGTGGGAAATATCGGTATTGGCCACAATCGTTATCCTACTGCCGGCTCATCCTCTGCAGCCGAGGCTCAGCCTTTTTATGTAAACTCTCCTTATGGTATCGCCTTAGCCCACAACGGTAATCTTATCAATACCGCTGAGCTTCGTGAAAAATGCCGTAAGGCACGTCGTCACGTAAATACCTCCTCAGACTCAGAGACTTTGCTTAATATTCTAGCTTGGAAGCTAAGCGCTATTGAGAATGAAGAGCCCACTCCTGATGATATCTTTACCGCAGTTCGTGGCACCATCGCTGAGATCCGTGGTGGTTACGGCGTGGTAGCTGTTATTTTAGGTGTAGGTCTTATCGCTTTTCGTGATCCCTTTGGCATTCGTCCCTTGGTTTATGGCGAGCGTAAGGCTGATGATGGCACAACTGAGTACATGGTGGCATCTGAGAGTGTGGCCTTGGATGTTAACGGCTTTGAGCTCGTACGTGATGTAAAGCCTGGTGAAGCCCTGCTTATTACCAAAGATGGCAAGTTCTACTCCTCAATGTGTGCCGATCATCCTAAGCTTCAGCCTTGTATTTTCGAGTATGTCTATTTTGCCCGTCCTGACTCCATTATTAATGGTGCTTCAGTGTATGCAACTCGTGTGCGTATGGGCGATAAGCTTGCAGAGAAGATCAAGCGCGAGTACGCTGATCTTAAGATTGATGTAGTTATTCCTATTCCTGATACCTCAGTTGATATCGCAGTACAGATAGCTCGTCACCTAGGTCTTCCTTATCGTCAGGGCTTTGTGAAGAATCGCTATGTAGGTAGAACCTTCATTATGCCAGGACAGGCTGAGCGTAAGAAGTCAGTGCGTAGCAAGCTAAATCCTATTCGTGCTGAGTTTGAAGGCAAGAATGTCTTGTTAGTTGATGACTCTATCGTGCGTGGTACTACCTCCATGCAGATCGTGGAGATGGCTCGTGACGCTGGAGCTAAACAGGTTTACTTTGCCTCAGCATCTCCTGAGATATGCTATCCCAACATCTATGGTATCGATATGCCAACCTCTGATGAGCTTATCGCTTATAAGAGAACTAACGATGAGATCTGCAAACTAATTCACGCAGATGCCTTGGTCTATCAGTCTCTGTCCGATTTAGAGGCTTCAGTAACTGAGGAAAACCCAGAGCTCACCGTCTTTGATACCTCTATTTTCTCTGGTAACTATATTGTTCCACCAGTGGATGGCTATTTTAAAGAGATCGCACACCAGCGCTCAGATGATGCCAAGGCTGATAAGGCTTGGGCAGATTCCTGCGATGCCTTGGATATCTATAATATAGACGATGCAACGCGTGTATAAATTAGTGCATAAAGCTTAAAATAAAGGCCAGAGTGAATTGATCCTCTGGTCTTTTGTTTATGGGAAGACTTTTAAGCTAATCTTTTTGCCAAGGAGCTTTTTCCTCGCAGATAACCGCGTCGCTCATGGTAAAGCCCTCTAAAGAGCCTTTTTGGGTTTGAATGCAGATATAGCTTAGATCAGAGTCAACGGCTGCACGAATTGCACGCTTGCCCTCAGGTGGGATCATGAAATAGTCACCTGTCTTGATGGGGAAGACTTCATCATCTAAGAAAAGCTCACCCTTGCCAGATATTACACCATAGACCTCTTCGTTTTGCTTGTGAGCATGCACAAAGGGAACGCCTTGGCCTGCTTTTAAATTATTGATGGATACCTCGGCGCCCGTTAGCTTTAACGCATCATGAAGCTCCACACGCGGGGCGTCACCGACAGTGATTTTAGAAAAGTTAGCCATAGTTGAATCCTTTTTTTATTGACAGTTGCACTATGCATCTGCTTCTTTTTTATAATAGTTCGTATACGAACAACTTGCAATATAAAAATCTAAGCTTTTTTTGAGGACTAATTTTCAAAGCTCTTTAAGGCTTTAGTAAGCAGGATCTCAAGCTCTTTAATCTCATTAGCACAGAGAGCATGGAGGAGCTTGTCCTGCATCTTTTGTGAGATTTCTTGAAATAGTGGTTCAAGGGCCTCTCCCATTGGAGTAAGGCTGATGATACGGGAGCGGGCGTTAGATGGATCCTTAGTTTTTTGCAAATAGCCCTTGCGCTCAAGGTGGGCTACCATGACGGAAATAGTTGATTTGCTTCTGCCACTTCTTTTAGCAAGTTCCGTTAAGGGTAGGGGGCCATCCTTAAATAGACAGGCGAAAAGATCGCCATGACAGGGCTCAATATCAGGATGACCTGCCTTGCTAAGTTCAAGCTCAAGAAAATCCTTGGCAGATGCATGTAGCTTGGCGTTTTGATGGATGACGCTTGAGAATTTTGGCATAAATGGTCTATCTTTGCTTTTTGTAAAACTTGAGAAAAGTATATATCAGGCACTGCATTTTTCCCAAAAGAGAGTACGCAATGCTGGAGCTTAATAAGCAAGCTTTGAAAAAATCCCCATTTTTGGCTCTGAAAATGCGATAATTGCGGGTTGATTATCGATTCGATGCGCGTCTGCAATTTTTAGATACTATTCGATCTCAAAGATCTCAAAGTTGACCTCTAAGGTAAATTGTGTAGTTGCGCTTATAAAAGCAATGAATGTTTAGTTGTTAGTCAAGCTAGCAAAACATTTTAAGAGCAAAAATAACTGGTAAGTCAAAAGATATGGACAAATTAGAAGAAGCCAAGACAAATGGCATTAAAGCTGCACAGGCAGCCTCCAATCTACAGGAGCTTGATGCCGTTAGAGTTGAATATCTGGGCAAAAAAGGTAAGTTCGCAGAGTTTATGCGCGAGCTTGGCAAGCTTTCTAAGGAAGAGCGTCCACAAGCTGGCGCTGTGATCAATGAGGCTAAGCAGGCAGTAGTAGCTGCAGTTGAGGCTCGCCGTGAGGAAATGGAGCGTGCTGAGCTTGAACAGAAGCTTTCATCTGAGACTGTGGATATTACTCTCCCAGGTCGTGTTGATGAGAAGGGCTCCTTGCATCCTGTAAGCCGTACCGTTGAGCGTATTAAGGAGCTTTTTGGCTCTATGGGCTTTAGCGTGGTTGGCGGTCCTGAGATTGAAGATGATTACCACAATTTCGATGCCTTGAACTTGCCACCTAATCATCCTGCACGTGCATCTCACGATACCTTCCAGATTGAAAATGGCTTGCTTTTGCGCTCCCAGACTTCATCAGTCCAGATCCGTTGCATGGAGACTCAAAAGCCTCCTATTCGTATCATCGCTCCAGGCCGTGTGTATCGTAATGACTATGATATGACTCATACTCCTATGTTCCATCAGGTTGAGGGCTTAGTTGTTGATGAGAAGGTTTCCTTTGCTGATCTTAAGGGTGTGCTTCATTCCTTCTTGTTAAACTTCTTTGAAGAGGAGCTTGAGGTTCGTTTCCGTCCTTCCTATTTCCCGTTCACCGAGCCTTCTGCTGAGGTAGACCTTCGTCGTAAGGGTGGCAAGTGGCTTGAGGTTTTAGGTTGCGGTATGGTGCATCCTAACGTGCTTAGAAATTTAGGTATTGATACCGATAAATATACTGGCTATGCCTTCGGTATGGGTATTGAACGTTTGACCATGTTGCGCTACGGCGTTAACGATCTGCGTGCATTCTTTGAAAATGATCTGCGTTTCTTAAAGCAGTTCGCCTAATTTTCAGTACAACAGATTCAAAACGGAAGAATACAAAATGCTGTTCAATAAACAATGGGTAGATGAGTTAGTACCCAATAATTTAACTGCTGAAGAATTGTGTGACAAGATCACCATGGCAGGCCTTGAGGTTGATACTTGCTCACCAGTATGTGGAAGCTTTTCTAAGGTAGTAGTTGCCGAGGTTTTAGATTGCTGGGAGCATCCTGATTCAGATCACATGCATGTAACTAAGGTTAATGCAGGTACTGGAGAGGAGTTGCAGATCGTTTGTGGCGCTCCTAATGTACGCAAGGGCCTTAAGGTATGCTGTGCCATTATCGGTGCTATGGTTGGCGACTTGGCTATCAAGCCCTGCAAGCTACGTGGTGTTGAATCAAACGGTATGCTTTGCTCCTATAAAGAGCTTGGTATGGCCGAGGAATCAGATGGCATTATTGAGCTACCTGAGGATGCACCTATTGGTGTTGATGTTCATGAGTACTTAAAGCTTGATGATGTAGTAGTAGATGTTGACCTTACTACTAACCGTGCCGATTGCTTAGGTATCATGGGTATTGCCCGTGAAGTCGCAGTTTTAACTGGCCAGAAGCTTAATGCTCCTGCTGTGCCTGAGGTTAAGGCTCAAATTGAGGATACCTTCCCTATTGAGGTTTTAGCATCTGATGCTTGCCCTCGCTATGAATGCCGTGTGATCCGTGGCGTCAATCAAAAGGCTAAGAGCCCCTTGTGGATGACTGAGAGATTGCGTCGTTGCGGCTTGCGTTCAGTATCTCCCATCGTGGACGTTACCAATTACGTCATGCTTGAGTATTGCCAGCCTTTGCACTCCTTCGATTTAGGCAACTTACACGATAAGATCATCGTCCGAAAGGCCCATGAGGGTGAGAAGATTACCGTTTTATCAGGTGAGGAGCTTACCTTAAAAGACAATACCCTGCTTATCACCGATGCCAACGGCCCTGTTGCTCTTGCTGGTATCTTTGGTGGTGAGAATTCTGGTATTAATGACAATACTACTGATGTCTTGCTTGAGTCCGCCTTTTTTGCACCTGATGCCATCAAGGGCCGTGCCCGTCAGTATGGTTTAGATACCGATGCCTCCCATCGCTATGAGCGTGGAGTGGATGCTCAAAATCAGCGTCGTGCCATGGAGAGAGCTACTGCACTTTTAATTGAGATTGCAGGTGGTACCCCAGGTCCTATCAATGAAGTTGTCTCAGAGCAGGATCTGCCTAAGCACGAGCCTATCCTATTGCGTACCTCTAAGCTTGAGAAGGTTTTAGGCGAGTCTATTCCTGAGGCTGAGGTTTCCAAGATCCTAGATAATCTTGAGCTTGCTCCGCAAAAGACTGCTGAGGGCTTTAAAGCTGTATCTCCTTCCTTCCGCTTTGATATTGCAATTGAAGAGGATCTGATTGAAGAAGTGGCTCGTATCTATGGCTATAACAATATTCCTAATACCACTCAGGAAGGCTCCTTAGATATGGCTAAGCTGCCTGAGGAAATTGTGAATGATGATCTCATCAAGCATACTCTTGCAGATGCAGGCTACAACGAGGCTATTACCTATTCCTTCACTCATCCTGATTGGCTCAAGATCTTCTCTGATGTGAAGCCTATTATGCTGACTGCTCCTATTTCACCTGAGCTCTCTGCAATGCGTACTACCTTGCTTGCAGCCTTGTGCAATACCGTGAAATACAATCAGAATCGTCAGCAAAAGCGCGTACGTCTCTTTGAGCAGGGCTTGTCCTACATTAGCGATGAAAAGGCTGAAAATGGCGTACGTCAGGAGCCTATGGTAGCTGGTGTTATTTCTGGTGATGTTCACTCTGAAAACTGGTCTGAGCACAGCCGCAGTGTTGATTTCTTCGATGTTAAGGGCGATGTTGAGAAGCTTTTGGATATTACCTGCAACAAGGGTAAATTCGAGTTCCGTCGTACTTCTGAGAAGGCTCTGCACCCAGGTCAGGGCGCCGATATCTATTTAGATGGCGTAAAGGTTGGTTTTGTAGGTATGCTTCATCCTTTAGCTCAAAAGGCTTTGGGCTTGAAGGTTGCAACTGGTGTTTTTGAGATCGCACGCAATGCTTTGGCTACACGTGCAATTCCTGCATATAAGCCTTTGTCTAAGTTCCCTTCAGTACGTCGTGATTTTGCCTTCGTAATTTCTAAGGACGTTACCGTGGAGTCATTACTCTCAATGATCCGTGCCGAGGTTGGTGCTGATCTTAGCGAGATCCGCGTGTTTGACGTCTTTGAGGATGAGAAGCTTGGCGATAAGCGTTCAATTGCCTTAGGTGTCATCGTGCAGAATGCTGAGCGTACCTTAGAGGAGGCCGATATCGATGCTATGGCCCAGAAGATCGTAGCTTTGGCCTCTGAGAAATTCGGTGCTGAGCTTCGTTCATAAGGAAAATATATGAGCGAGGTAAACGGTAGTCAGACTCAAGGTACCATGTCTTCGCTTGAGGAGAGACTCAATGCTCTTGAGTCTCTTGTCTCAAAGCTAGAATCAGGTCAGATGTCTATTGATACCGCAATTGAGTCCTACTCTCAGGGTATGAAGCTTGCAGCCTCCTGCAAGAAGAGCCTTGATGAGATGACACAGAAGGTAACATTGGCAAGAAAGGAAGCTGCTAAGCTTATGGATGAGGCTTCAGATGATAAGGAGTCTTCCTCTGTAGACGCTGTCGGCGAAACTGTGCCGTTTTGATTAAAACCAGATAGTAGGCTTACTGCTATCTGGTTTACCAATTCTTGCATAATGCTTTTTTAAACAAAAATTCTAATAAAAACAATGGATCTAAAGCAATTTGCACCATACGCTGCTAAGCGTGTTACGGATTTTATGCATGCATATATCGATAAGCTCGATGATGCAGCCCCCGATTTAAAAGAGAGCATGAAATATGCGCTGTTGTTAGGTGGCAAGCGTGCCCGCCCGTTGTTGGTCTATGCAACAGGTAATCTTTTTGGCATTAAGGATGAAACGCTTGATCACGTAGCCGCCGCCATTGAATGTGTGCATTCTTATTCTTTGATCCATGATGACATGCCTGAGATGGATAATGACAAGCTACGTCGTGGCCATCCTACTGTGCATGTAAAGTTTGGACCTGCTACCGCTTTACTAGCTGGCGATGCACTCCAATCTCTAGGTTTTGAGTTTTTATCAGATAAGTCTTCAGGCTTGTCTGACAAATCCATTGCTGCCTTAACTAGACTTTTGGCAGTAAATGCAGGCTATAGTGGCATGTGTGGTGGTCAGGCTATAGATTTGGCCTCTGAGAAAAAGCACATTCCTCTTGATGAGCTTAAGCTTTTACATTCTAAAAAGACTGGTGCGTTAATTAAGGCTGCGGTATTGATGGGCGCACGTTCCTGCGAGAACGTATCCGAGAGTGCCTGTGATGCCTTAGAGGAATATGCACGTTGGACCGGTCTTGCCTTTCAGGTGTGGGATGATGTGTTAGATGTTATAGGTGATACTGCGGTTATGGGTAAAACCCAAGGTGCCGATATTGCCTTAGAGAAGAGCACCTATCCTGCTTTGCTTGGAATTGATAAGGCTAAGGAATACGCACTAGAGTGTGCTGTTAATGCTAAAAAAGCCTTGAGTTCTCCTTATATTACAGGGGATACCACTGTTCTTTCTCAATTTGCTGACTTTACTGTAAGCAGGGATCATTAGTGAAAGAGCTTGCTTTACCTTTGCTTGAGACTATCAATGGTCCTGATGATTTAAGAAAGCTCCCTGAAAGTGAGCTCTCTGATGTCTGCAGTGAAGTGCGCTCTTATCTTATCGATACGGTAAGTAAGACTGCCGGTCATTTGGCCTCAGGCCTTGCTACAGTTGAACTAGCTGTAGCCTTACATTACGTTTTTAATACCCCAGATGACAAAATCATTTGGGATGTTGGTCATCAGGCATATCCGCATAAGATCCTTACGGGCCATCGCAAAGAGCTACAAACCATCAGACGTAAAAATGGTTTGCATGCTTTTATTTGGCGTGGTGAGACTGATTATGATGTGTTGTCCACGGGGCATGCCTCAACCTCTGTAGGATCGGCCTTAGGCTTGGCCATGGCAGCTAAAAGAATGCATAAGGATTATCACACCGTCGCGGTGATCGGTGATGGTGCCTTATCAGGTGGTGCTGCCTATGAGGCCTTAAATCATGCAGGCGACAATCCAGATCTTAATTTGCTGGTGATCCTAAATGATAATGAGATGAGCATCTCCCATAATGTAGGAGCGGTGGCTAGTGGCTTAAACAAGATCCTCGCCAATCCTCATTATGTAAAGCTTGTAAAAGGTGGCGATCAGGTATTAAAGAAGCTACCTGCAATACGTGAAATAGCCATGCGCGCACAGGAGCATGTTAAGGGCATGGTGATGCCTGGAACCTTGTTTGAGGAGCTAGGCTTTCATTACTCAGGTCCTATCAATGGTCATGATGTAAAGACTCTAATTGCCGTATTGCGTAATCTAAAAGAGCTTGGTGGCTTGCAGTTTTTGCATATCTTTACCAAAAAGGGCAAGGGTTATACACCAGCTGAGCAGGATCCAACGAGCTATCACGGAGTACCTGTATTCGATCCCGATCTTGGTATTCAGGAAAATCCCAAGCAGGATCTTACCTTCTCTGCAGGCTTTGGTAGATGGCTTTGTGATAAGGCTAAGCATGATAAAACCTTAGCTGGCATCACTCCTGCTATGCGCGTAGGCTCTGCCATGAATGAATTTGCTAGGGATTATCCAGATCAATTCTTTGATGTGGGTATTGCTGAGCAACATGCCATGATCTTTGCATCAGGCCTAGCTGCAGGTGGAATGCATCCTGTAGTTAATATGTACTCAACCTTCCTACAGCGTGCCTATGATGGCGTTATTCATGATTTTGCTTTGCAGGATCTGCCAATTTTATTGGCTGTTGATAGAGCAGGCATAGTAGGACCAGATGGTGCTAGCCATCAGGGAGCTTATGATATTGCTTATCTGCGCACGGTGCCAAATTTAGTGATCATGGCTCCGTCATCTCTTGATGAGCAGTATCTCATGCTAAATACCGGCTATGCGCTAAGACATCCTGCTGTAGTGCGTTTCCCTCGTGCCATGGGCCAATGTACAAGAGAGCATATATCTTGTGATGAGGTAATAGAGATTGGGCGCGCGCGCGTATTGCATCATGGTAAAAAGATAGCCATCGCCGCCTTTGGACCTATAGCCCTTGAGCTTATGGATGTTTGCAAGAGATATGACATCACGCTTTGTGATATGCGCTTTGTAAAGCCACTTGATTTAAAGCTTTTAGATGAGTTGGCTTCATCACATGAGCTCTTACTTTCTGTTGAGGAGGGCGCCGAGCTTGGTGGTATAGGTGAGGAAATTGCACGCTATTTTGAAGCGCAGCATTACTCATGCGCAGTTGAGGTCGCAGGTATTCCCGATCTCTTTATCCTTGAGGATACTAGAGCCTCAATACTTCATGATTTGAAATTAGATGCCCAAGGCATCATTGAAAGACTGCGTCCTTATTTATAAGGATGATTTTGGCCTCTTGAGGAGAATTAAATGCCTTCCTTTGACATTGTTTCCAAAGTAAAAAAAGATGAAATTCAAAATGCGGTTGATAATGCATCACGTGAGCTTAGCAGTCGTTATGATTTTCGTGGTACCGAGTCATCCTTTAAGCTCATGAAGGAAGATCTTAGTGTCAAGCTAGATGCTCCCGAGGAATTTCATATTCAGCAGATGGATGAAATTTTGCGTCAGAAGCTTGCTAAGCGCAATATTGAGGCAACCTCAGCCGAGTTTGGTGAGATCACTCGCTCAGGTAAGCGTTCTATTCAAACTGTGACCTTTAAGCAGGGTATTGATAGAGAGCTTGCTAAAAAGATCATTAAGACTATTAAGGATGCTAAGCTTAAGGTTGATCCTAAGGTATTTGATGATGCTGTAAGAGTCACCGGCAAAAAGCGCGATGATCTGCAGGCTGCTATTGCATTAGTTCGTCAGGCTGAATTTGAGCAGCCCCTGCAGTACGAGAACTTTAGAGATTAGCCTTTGATGCTTGCTTGATGATAATGGCAGACACGCAAAAATCCTCTAAGTCCTCGCTTTTAGCGCAGATTTTCTCCTTAAAAATGGGAGCCTGCGTAGTTTTAGGATTTTGCTCAGGTCTGCCTTTATATGTCATTATCTCCTTACTTACCGCTTATTTAAGAGTAGAGGGGACTAGTCTTAAGGAAATAGGGATCTTCTCCCTTTTAATGCTTCCTTATAATTGGAAGTTTCTGTGGTCTCCGCTACTTGATAGATTCTCCATTCCTTATTTAGGTAGACGGCGTGGTTGGATCTTAATCTCTCAGCTGTTTTTAGTGGTATTGATTGCCGCTATGGGCTTTATTAAGCCTAGTCACTCCTTAATTATTATTGCAATCCTTGCCTTGAGTGTGGCTTTTTTTTCAGCAAATCAAGATATTGCCATTGATGCCTTTAGGCGTGAGATCTTATCTGATGAAGAGCTAGGGCTTGGAAATTCTATCTTCGTAAATGCCTATCGTATCGCAGGCTTGGTGCCTAGTGGACTTTCATTAATCCTCGCGCAGTTTTTGCCTTGGAATATAGTGTTCTGCATAACGGCGCTGTGCTTGCTTCCAGGGATCCTCGTTACGCTTAAATTAAAGGAGCCTCAGGTAAAGCTAGTTCCTAGGAGCTTAAAAGAGGCTGTAGTTGAGCCCTGGCATGAATTTATCAAGCGTCGTGGCTTGATGCATGCAGTTTTGATCTTAGCCTTCGTCTTTTTTTATAAATTAGGCGATTCCATGTGCACGGCTTTGGCCACTCCCTTTTATATCGATCTTGGCTATGATCTGATGACAATTGGCGTAATTGCCAAAAATGTAGGCCTGTGGTCTGCTGTGGTGGGCGGACTTATAGGTGGCGTCTTGATGCTAAAAATTGGTATCAATAAAGCCCTGTGGCTATTTGGCTTTGGTCAAATCATAACTATCTTAGCTTTTGCAGTTTTGGCACATGCAGGGCAGGACAGTACTCCATCCTTGTGGCTTTTCTCCTTTGCAATCGGAGCAGAATCATTAGGATCGGGCTTGGGCACAGCTGCCTTTGTTTCCTTTATTGCAAGAGCCACTAATGAAGCTTACACGGCTACGCAATTTGCTTTATTAACTTCTTTATCGGCACTTCCTCGCACCTTTTGTAATGCCTCCACGGGATTTTTAGTAGAAACCTTTGGCTGGGAAAACTTTTTCTATTTGTGCGCCTTGCTAGCAATTCCGGGTATGCTGTTGCTCTTTAAGGTTGCGCCTTTTAAGCGTTGAGATAACGATGTGAAGCTTCTGCAACTTGATAAACAAGCTCGGTAGGTCTTTCTTATCACTTAAAGCAAAAGAGCTGAAAATAGGGTAGGGGGCTTTAAAAATTGCTTTTTTTGAGCGTCCAGCAAAAATCTCCCACAAGAGTACTCTTCAATTTTTAGCCTAAATTCGCGCAGGAGATGATGAATAGGGAGCAAAATTTAAGCACCTAGCCAAGCAAGGAGTGAGCAAGCTTCTAACCGCGTATGCAATTTAAAAATGTGCAAAATTAACATTTTTTTGCTTGGTATGTAACAAATCGTAAACGTTATCGATTCTCGATCCAAGATGAGTATAGCTTTTCCACGCCTTGATCTAATAAGCATTGGCAAACTTTTAGGCTCTTTAACATGCCATTGCAATTAGCCAAAACTGTGACACAGTTCAGGCCCTATTTTGTGATAAAATTTAAAGCGTATATTTGTGCCTGTTTGACAAGCTGACTTGTTCAGCAAGTTTGATGGGCAGGTATCTTTGCATTTCATAAGGATTGCAGAGTTATTTAAAGTTGGAAGTCGTCACCTATGATCAAAATCAAAAAAGGATTGGATCTACCCATTGGTGGCAAGCCTACACAGACCATTAATGATGGTCCTAAGGTAACTACCGTGGCTCTTATGGGCCCCGATTACCTCGGATTACGTCCTTCAATGGCAGTGGAAGCTGGTCAGCAAGTTAAGAAGGGTCAGGTCCTCTTTGAAGATAAGAAGAATCCTGGGGCACGCTATACCGCTCCTGTCGCTGGTACTGTAAAAGCAGTTAATCGCGGCGAGCGTCGTGTTTTCCAGTCATTAGTCATTCAGGCCGATCCCAATGGTGAAAGCGTGGAGTTTAAGAAGACTCCTGCTGATAAGCTATTAGGACTGTCCTCGAAGGATGTCATTGATGAGCTCCTCGAAGCTGGTATGTGGGTTGCTTTCCGCACCCGTCCTTTCGATAAGAGCCCTAAGGTCGGTTCACTACCGCACTCTATTTTCGTAACTGCAATGGATACTAATCCTTTGGCAGCTGACGCAAAGGTAGTTATCGACGCAGAAGCTGAAGCCTTCAAGAACGGCCTAAAGGTAATCTCCCGCATAGGTGATATGCCAGTTTACGTCTGCAAGGATGGTCGTGATCTACCTGTTGCTGAAGCTTCAAACATTAAGGTTGAGAGCTTCGAAGGTCCTCATCCTGCAGGATTGCCTGGAACTCATATCCATTTCTTGGATGCAGTTTCTGAAACTAAGACTGTTTGGTACATCGGCTATCAGGACGTGATCGCAATTGGTCATCTTTTCACTGAAGGCGAGTACTACAATCAGCGCGTTGTTGCCTTAGGTGGTCCTTTGGCTAAGAACCCTCGTCTTGTTAAGACTGTACAGGGTGCTGAAATCAACGAGTTGGTTGCAGGTGAGTTTAATGCATCAAAGCAGGGCGTTCGTATCATTTCCGGCTCTGTGCTTTGGGGTAATAAGTTAACTGCTCCATTTAACTATTTAGGCCGCTTCCATCAGGCTGTTGCTTTCCTTGAGGAAGGTAACAACAACGAGTTCTTCCTCGTTAACTGGTGTGGTATCGGTGCTCAGCGCCACTCTGTGACCCGTGCATTCCTATCTGGTTTCATCAAGCCTGCTCAGTACACCTTCAATACCGCATTAAACGGTGGTCCTCGTCCAATTATGCCTATTGGATGCTACGAGAAGGTTATGCCTACTGACGTCGAAGCTACCATGTTGATGCGTGCTATCGATATCAATGACACCGATCAGGCCAAGCTTTTAGGTATTCTTGAGCTTTCTGAAGAAGATGTTGCTTTGTGCACCTATGTATGTCCAGGCAAGATCGACTTTGGTCCTTTGCTCCGTAGAAGCCTGACCAAGATCGAAGTGGAGGGTTAATAAGTGTTAGAGCTTTTAAAGAAATACTCCCTGCTATTCACTAAGGGCGGTTTGCTTTCATACTTCTATCCTTTGTTTGAAGGCACCTTTACCTTCCTGTATAGCTCAGGCAGAGTAACCTCCGGCAAGACTCATGTCCGCGACTTCACTGATATGAAGCGCATCATGATTATTGTTTGGTTCGCTGTATTCCCAGCAATGTTCTGGGGCTGGTACAACGTCGGCAATGGTACCGTGCAAGCAATTGCTTCCATGGCCAATGCATCAGACATTGTGAATGCTTCCTATTGCCTCTTCTCTGAGGATTATCACTATGCACTACTACAGTTGCTAGGTGGTAGCCTTGGTACTGATGCAGGCCTCTACAGCAAGATGTTATTGGGCGCAATTTACTTCCTCCCGATCTACATCGTAGTATTTGCTGTTGGTGCTTTCTGGGAAGTGTTGTTCTGCGTTGTTCACCGCCATGAGATTAACGAAGGCTTCTTTGTTACCTCCATCGTATTTGCCTTGATCGTTCCTCCTACTCTGCCTTTGTGGCAGGCTGCCTTAGGTATTTCCTTTGGTGTGCTCATCGGTAAGGAAATGTTCGGTGGTACTGGCCGTAACTTCATGAACCCTGCCTTAGTTGGTCGTGCTTTCCTCTTCTTTGCTTATCCTGCCTACATTTCAGGTACCAATTGCTGGGTCCCTGTTGATGGCTATTCAGGAGCAACTCCTTTGGCTCAGTGGTCAGAGGGTGGTCTTGAGGCATTGAAGGATGCATCAGGCAACGCCATTACCTGGATGGATGCTTTCTTAGGTAACATTCCTGGTTGTATGGGTGAAGGCTCTACTCTGATGATCTTAGTTGGCGCTTTCATTATTCTCGTAACTGGCATCGCCTCTTGGAGAATTATGTTGGCCGTAGTCATCGGTGCAGCTGTAACCTCCTATGGCTTAAATGCAATTGGCTCTGAGACCAATATTATGTTCTCAATGCCATTTGAGTGGCACTTGGTATTAGGCGGTTTCGCCTTTGGTACTGTCTTCATGGCAACCGATCCTGTGTCATCTGCATTTACCAACGGTGGTAAGTGGGCATTCGGTCTTTTGATCGGCTTCATGGTTGTTCTCATCCGTGTTGTTAACCCTGCATACCCTGAAGGCATGATGTTGGCTATTCTATTCGCTAACTGCTGGGCTCCTTTGTTTGACTACCTAGCAACTCAGCGCAATATCAAGAGGAGACTGGCCCGTGTCTAAGCTGAATAAAGACTCCGTACTTGGTACGTTCGTCATCATTATCGGATTCTGCTTGGTCTGCTCTGTGCTTGTTTCAAGCGCCGTAGTGGCTTTGAATCCGTACAAGGCAGCTGCTGTTGCCAATGACCGTCAGGTAAATATTCTGAAGGTTTCTGGCTTTGAGGTTGAAGGCTCTGTTGCTGATACCTATAAGAAGCACATTGAGGCTCATCTTGTGGATGTTGAGCATGGTGTTTTAGCCGATGAAGGCAAGACCCCTGAGCAGATTGAAGCTTTTGATTTCAAATCATTGGCAAAGAAGGATGGCGAGAACCTCGCAATCGCTGCTGAAGATGATTTTGCAAAAATCAAGACTATCTCCAAGCTAATGCCTGTTTACTTCTCTAAGGATGAAGCAGGTACTGTACAGCGCGTAATCGTTCCGTTCTATGGTCAGGCCTTGTGGTCAACCGTATACGGCTACGTTGCAATTGATCCTAAAGACGGCAATACCATCAAGGCTGTCACCTTCTATGAGCACGGCGAAACTCCGGGCTTAGGTGGTGAAATTGAGAATCCTCGTTGGCAGGCTCTTTGGGTTGACAAGAAGATCAACGACGAAAGCGGTGCTTATAAGTTTGGTATCAAGAAGAATGCCTCTGCTAAGGACTTCGATGTTGACGCCCTTTCAGGTGCTACCTTGACCTCCGTTGGTGTCGATGGCTTCTCACACTACTGGCTTGGTAAGGCTTATCAGCCTTTCTTGCAGAACCTCAGCAAGGGGGAAATCGTTAAATGAGTGAAGCTGTAAAAGTTCCCAGCGCAAAGGAGACTTTCCTCGAGCCTATCATTGCTAACAATCCAGTGATGATTCAGGTCTTGGGTATCTGCTCTTCATTGGCTGTGACCTCAAGCATGAAGACTGCATTCGTAATGGGCTTGTCAGTAACCTTCGTTACTGCATTGTCTAACCTTTGCGTGTCTTTGGTTCGTTCCTTGATCCCGGGCAGTGTACGTATTATTGCCCAGATGACCATTATTGCATCCTTGGTAATTTTGGTTGACCAGGTCTTGCGCGCCTTTGCGTATGATTTGTCCAAGCAGTTGTCAGTATACGTAGGCTTGATCATCACCAACTGTATCGTGATGGGCCGTACTGAAGGCTTTGCCTTGAAGTATCCTCCTATCCCTTCACTGCTTGATGGTATCGGCAACGGCTTAGGCTACATGTTAGTTCTTTGCATCGTTGGTACTATCCGTGAGATCTTCGGTTCAGGCACCTGGTTTGGTCTTACCCTTCTTCCTACCGTTAACAACGGTGGTTGGTATGTACCTTGTGGCTTCCTCGTAATGCCTCCTTGCGCATTCTTCCTAGTCGGTTCCTTGATCTGGCTAGTTAAGACCTTACGTAAGGACCTTCAGGAGCCTAAAGAGTACGACACTCACAGGGAGGATTACTAATGGAACATTATATTTCCCTCTTTATTAAGAGTGTTTTCATTGAGAACATGGCTTTGTCCTTCTTCTTGGGCATGTGTACTTTCCTTGCTGTGTCAAAGAAAGTTACCACTGCTGCAGGTTTGGGCGCTGCTGTGATCATGGTTCAGGTACTAGCTGTTCCTGCCAATAATCTCATTAATACCTTCATCTTAAAGCCTGATGCATTAGTACCGGGATTGGATCTGTCCTTCTTAAGCTTCATCACCTACATTGGTGTTATTGCAGCTATCGTTCAGGTCTTGGAGATGTTCCTTGATAAGTACGTACCTTCGCTCTACGCTGCTTTGGGTATCTTCCTCCCGTTAATCACTGTTAACTGCGTTATCTTCGCTGGTGTGTCCTTCATGGTACAGCGCGATTACTCCTTCGCAGAGTCAGTGGTCTATGCCTTAGGTTCCGGCGCTTCATGGGCTTTGGCTATTGTTCTTCTTGCTGCTATTCGTGAGAAGCTTAAGTATGCTGATGCTCCTGCCGGCTTGAATGGTCTACCTTTGACCTTTATCACTGCAGGACTTATGGCTATTGGCTTTATGTCCTTCTCTGGTATTCAGCTTTAAAGGAGAGGAGACATGGAAACTATCATCAGCGGCGTATTGATGTTCGTCATCATTATTGCCGTATTGGTATGCGTGATCATTGTTGCTAAAAAGTTCCTCGTGAGCACTGGTGATATCACCATTGGCGTTAATGATGATCCCAAACTTGCTATGCAGGCTCCTGCAGGCGGCAAGTTGCTAAACACCATTTCAGACAAGGGTATCTTCGTATCCTCTGCCTGCGGTGGTCGTGGTGCTTGCGGTCAGTGTAAGTTGAAGGTTACTTCAGGCGGTGGCTCTGTGCTTCCTATTGAGTACTCTCACTTCACTAAGCGTCAGATTAAAGAAGGCTGGCGTTTGGCTTGCCAGGTTGCAGTTAAGAACGATATCAATATCGAGCTGCCTCCTGAGGTCTTTGGCGTTAAGAAATGGGAATGCACCGTTATCTCAAACCACAACGTAGCAACCTTTATTAAGGAGTTACGCTTGAAGGTTCCTGAGGGTGAGGAAGTTCCTTTCCGCGCCGGTGGTTACATTCAGATCGAAGCTCCTGCACACACTGTGTACTATAAGGACTTTGATATTGAGCCTCAGTTCAAGGGTGCTTTCTTAAAGTACGGCTTTGATAAGCTTGTATCTAAGGTTGATCAGCCTGCAATCCGTGCTTACTCCATGGCTAACTACCCTGGTGAAAAAGGCCTTATTATGTTGAACGTACGTCTTGCTACTCCTCCGTTTAGCAATATGTCCGCTCCTCCGGGAATCATGTCCTCCTACATTTGGAGCTTGAAGCCTGGTGATAAGGTTACTATTTCTGGTCCTTTCGGCGAGTTCTTTGCTAAGGATACCGATAATGAAATGGTATTTATCGGCGGTGGTGCTGGTATGGCTCCGATGCGCTCTCACATTTTCGATCAGTTAAAGCGTTTGAATTCTAAGCGCAAGATCTCCTTCTGGTACGGTGCTCGTTCCTTAAGTGAGGCCTTCTACGTAGATGAGTTCAACAAGCTTGCTGAAGAGCATCCTAACTTCACTTGGCACTTGGCCTTGTCTGATCCTCGTCCTGAAGATAACTGGACTGGCTTGACTGGCTTTATTGCCAACGTGCTCTATGAGCAGTACTTAAAGTCCCACAAGAATCCTGAGGACTGTGAGTACTACATGTGCGGACCTCCGATGATGTCTAAGTCTGCAGTTGATATGCTCCACTCCTTAGGTGTTGAGGATGATGCCATCAACTTCGATAACTTCGGTGGCTAAGCTTAAGCTTTAACATTAATCCCCATGGCTTATTTATGCTGTGGGGATTTTTTTTGTGCCTAATTTTTGGTCTAAAAATGAGCTTTCGTGAAATTTATCGGTGATAGGTGCATCAAGCAGGATTTGAGAGTGTATACTACCGGCCGATCGATATTGGTTGTGTTAATAAAATAAATGAAATCTTCGTCAGCGCTGATAATTCTGCTGGCATTAATATGTGGTAAAGCTTATGCCGCAGGACCCATGTGGGAGGCAGGCGAGCTTCATTATCCGCAGGATCAATCAGAAGTATCCGCTTTCATAAATACTAAGAGTAATTCTCAGCTACAAACTGTGCTTTGTGCTAAGAATACCGGTTATGCCTACCGCTTTACTCTGCTTTTGCCTAAGGTCTGTGACAATGACATTGTCATTGAGGTTTCGGTCAAGTCAGATACCATTAAGACTAAGGTATATGCCGAAGTTTCAGGCAATTCCCTTGAATTTCAAGTCGATCAGGATCTAATCATTTCTTTAACTGACAGTCCGCAGCTTACCTTTGAGTTTGAAAAGTATGATGCAGATTATCTTGGGGTGCCAGAGATCTTAGATGTGCCGATGACCGGCTCCGATCTCACTATGCGCAAGGTTGCATCTGAATGTACGGCGCTGTGCATCAATAACTCCTATCAATGCTCTAAGCCCTTAGTATCGTCCATATTATGGCCGGTAGGGGGCTTTAAACGTGAAAGCTCTGACATAAATTACGATGAGCTGTGCACCAAGGTAAAGGGCAATAACTTTATGTTTTTGCCAAACTCCGAGTCGTGCAGATTTGCCTTAGATAGATTTTTTGCCCATGCAGGTCAGGGCCCACTCTCTTTTCTAGATGATATCTTTAATTCAAAGAATTCTCATTTTGCATCTTATGAGAAGTTATGGAATGAGGCCTTAGCCTTAGTACCAGGATCGGGAATAATGCAGGATATACGTGCCGATGGTAGCGAATGGTATCTGATGCTTTATTCCTTGATAGGCTCAAGATCAGTTACGGCCTTCCCTCAATCCTATATCAATATTAAAAATCATGAGGGCGATCCTACTACCTTTATCTACGATACCGATAGTCGTTATGAGCTTGAGACCTTAAAGTATTCATCAGTTTTATTAAGAAGGGTACAGGGATCCTTGGCTGCGCAAACAAAGATTGAGGCTGCACTTAAGGAGTGGTCGGAGTTCTATCGTGAGTTTTCATCCTCTCTTCCTTCCTATCGTCAGGCACAGGCTTTGCGTCCACTAATTTATCGCACCATGCTACTTAGAATATGGCGTATGGCGGGCATGCCTGAGGGAGTAAGCTTTAAGCATGAAAATGCTTTTGTGCAGGGGACTAATGGCAAGCTCTCAACTGAGGATCATCTAGAAGCAGCATGCTCATTTTTCGATGGTGAGAATGGCAGTGAATTCTTCTACGGCTCTGATGAATGTATCCGAGGGGTAAAGGCGGATCTTAGAAGCTTTGGGCTTAAGAATGAGCAATATCTTAAGGTGATAAAGACTTGGGATGAGTTTGCTAAGGCTTGGATGAATAGTGACTTTTACACCGATAGCGTTGATGATGCTGTGGGGGTTAATCCTAGATCCAAGCTCGTGCTATCCTTGCTATCGCTATATAGAACCTATGGCTTTGGAGATTACTTCTTATTGCGTCAATGTATATCAAGCCGTGATAAGGATATATGTGATTTTGAGAATGCCCATAGCCTTAAAACCTATGAGAATGAGCTTGAAACACGTCTTAAGGCCATATCCATGGTAAGTGAGCAGGATGCTAACACTCTTAATAATATAAGTAAGCTCTGGCGCAATTATTATGATGCCTTGTGTGAGTACGTAGATGCTTTGCAAGCTACATCGTCAATAGCTCAGTGGCGTGCGTCATTTGTGAAGGGAACGGCTTTATTGATTCAAACTGGGGCCTTGCTAAATCTTAATTATGATCATGAGGAACTGCCTGACGAGAGTCTTGAAGGTGGGGATGTAGATCTAGATTAATGCCCTTTCTCTTTGCTCCTTAGGCAAGGCATAGAGCTTTAAAAAATAAAACCCCAGTCAATGCTGGGGTTCTATATAACAGCTAATTAATAATTAGCCTTCAAGCTCCTCGTGAGCCTGACGTAGTAAATCGTTGATACCAACCTTAGATAGAGTCTTCTCGTCGACGTGCTTGACGATAATAGCTGCATATAGAGAGTACTTACCATCCTTTGAAGGGAGGTTGCCAGCTACTACTACGGAGTGAGGAGGTACGCGGCCGTAGGTGATTTCACCAGTGGTACGATCATAGATGCGAGTGGATTTACCTAAGAAAACACCCATGGAGATAACGGAGCCTTCACCAACGATACAGCCCTCAACAACCTCAGAGCGAGCACCAATGAAGCAGTTATCCTCAATGATGGTAGGGTTGGCCTGAACAGGCTCTAATACACCACCGATGCCAGCACCACCTGCAATGTGCACATTCTTACCAACCTGAGCGCAGGAGCCAACAGTTGCCCAGGTATCAACCATGGTACCAGCACCAACGTGGGCACCGATATTTACGAAAGAGGGTAATAAAATAGCGGTAGGCTCAATGAAGGCACCACGACGTACGATGGCACCAGGGCATACACGTAAACCCTCAGTTGCAAAGCGCTCGGAGTTGTAGCCGTTAAACTTCAAAGGAACCTTGTCGTAATAAGCACCGCCAGGGATATGAGTAATTTCGTTGTTGTGGAGCTTGAAGGAGAGTAATACTGCCTTCTTTACCCACTGATGGGTTACCCAATCACCGTCGATCTTTTCTGCAACTCTTAAGGAGCCATTATCAAGACCGTCAAGCACAGCCTCAACTGCATCCTTAAGTTCAGCTGAAGCGTTGTCAATAGTTAAAGTGGCACGTTGCTCAAATGCGGCATCAATTACGCCCTGTAAGTCGGTAGTAGACATCATATCTCCAAAAATTTTTTATTCGGTCACTGCTCATCTAATGCTTTATATAAAGCCTGAGTGAGCTCTTCTTTCTTAGTGTCATCAAGTGGCATACCGTCTAAGTCTGTAACGGTGAAGAAGTCATCGGCGCGCTCGCCGGTGGTGGTAATACGTGCGGCCGTGATTAAGCAGCCACATCTTCCCAGTGTGAGACCGATTTTAGCGAGCAGACCCTCGCCGTCAAGAGTTGAAATCTCAACAGATGAATGCGAAGCCTCCTCCTGAGGGAGAAAATTTACCCTAGTGTCTAATTCAAACAAATGGCTTGAATTCCTAGTTAAATCAATGTCTACATCATGTTGATTGAGTAGCTCCAAAATAGATTTTCTAAGGCTATGAACCCTATCGTTATCTAAGGGCAAATTTTTGCGTGTCTGGAACTTTATGGTGCAGAATGCATGATTATGGCGCGTCTTAAAGACCTGAGCGCTGTATACACTCAAGTGCTTTTTAGCCATGGCGGCGGTGATAGTGCCAAAGAACATGGGCGTAATATTACGGGTATATACCAAAAGCTCAGTGCCAAGCGATCCATGCTGGGCAAAAAGGATGAGCGGATGCTCTGCATCCTTAAAGCGCATGATGTTACGCAAATGCCAACGAATTTCCTGATGACTATAGTGCAGGAAGTAGGTCGTAGGGAAGGATGCAAAATAACGCAAAAGCTCTGATTTTTTAATATCAGGACAACTCTCAATAACAAGCTGCTGATTCTCCTGCGCTTTTAGTGAGGAATTCTGTGCTGACTCTATTCCACGGGATAAAACCTGTCTTGTAGATAGATAGAGTTGCTTAAAGATAGAATCCTTCCATGAATTCCATTCATGCTCGTTGGTGGCGGTGATATCGGCAACGGTTAAGCAATAGAGCATATTTAGATGCTCCTCATCCTTAACCTCCTTGGCAAATTTATCAATTACCTCAGGATCGGCGATATCGCGTCTGGTTGCGGTGTTTGAAAATAGCAGATGATTTTTGATAGTCCACGCCACAAGCTCTGTTTGAAAGGGCGCAAAATCATGCAGATGGCAGAAATTAAAGGCCTCTTTTGCGCCTTTGTCTGCATGGTGTCCACCACGTCCCTTAGCAATATCATGTAAAAATGTTGCAACATTTAAAAGCCCAGGCTCTGATAAGCGATGCATGTTGCTTATAAATAAAGAGAATCTAGGATCATCACTTTGTGTGAGGGTAACTAAATTAGACAAAGCTCTAATGGTGTGTTCATCAACTGAGAACAGGTGGAACATGTCAAATTGAGTAAGGCCTTCAATACGTGCCCATTGTGGCATATAGGCAGAGAGCACGCGGGTTTCATGCATTAGCGGAATGGCAACCGTCAGGGCATCCTTGGAGGTTAGGATCTCTTTAAAAGTTCGGCGACATGAGGGATGCTCAATAAAATATTGCGTAAGTGAGCGACGGGCATTGCGCAGGGATTTTAGGCAATTGACATGAATTGACCGAATATCAGGATGCTTTGAGATCTGTAAAAATAGATCAATGATTTTGCCAGGATCATTGTGGAATAGATCGTGATCGAGGATATCGATATATTTGCCACGTTGTACGAAGAAGGAATTTAAAAATACCGGCTCACTCTCTCCATCTAAAGCGCCCTTGATCTGCAAGGTTTCAATTTGTAGCACAATATCGTTAAGCTCGCGTACACGTCTGAAGGTACGAAATAGCTCACGCATCATGGTTTCCACAGGACCATTTCCTTCCTCGCCGTAGCCTAATAAGGCGGCGGTGGTCTTTTGTGTATCGAGGGTTAGTCGATTAGAACCGTGTGAGCTTATATGCAGGGCGTAGCGTACTGAAAAGAGGAAGCGTATGCACTCAAGAAATTCTGAGTATTCATCATTAGTAAGCAATCCAAGATGGAGTAGATCTTCTTGCGTTTTTACCTTGTGATGTAAGGTAGTGATCCACATAATGATCTGCAGATCGCGCAAGCCACCTGGGTTATTTTTTACATCAGGCTCAATTGAATACACGGTATCACGGTATTGGTGATAGCGTTCGTGCTGTTCATTGACCTTGGCATCAAGAAAACGTGTGGGATCCCAAAAATCATCTGCTCCTAGACGTTTTTTAAGCTTGTCATAGCAACGCTTAGATCCGGTGATGAGGCGGTTTTCAAGCAGATTGGTGCGAATAGTGATATCACTATGGGCTTGAAGTATGGTGTCGGATACGGTACGTACGGAGGAGCCTAAATCTAATTTAATATCCCAAAGATAGGATACGAAGGATTCAAGCTTTTCCCCGATCTCCTGAGGAATTTCATCTAAATCAGCAACTAGCAGGATATCGATATCAGACTCTAGGAACATTTCGGCACGGCCATAGCCGCCTACTGCAAGCAAAGCTATAGTGCCTGATTGGTTGAGCTCAAAATGCTTAAAGAGTCTGGTTAACAGATGATCAAGAAAACGGGTACGCGTCTCGAGCAGGGCCTGTACTTCATATCCTTTGATAAAGCATGACGTGAGATATTCATGAAAGCTTTTGAGCATGGCACGACATTGCTTAATATCAGTAATATCGGCACCTTGCTCATCAAAAGGTTCATTGTGATCAGGAGTGCCCTCAATACAGGATCTGGGGACCTTGATGTTCTCAAACATACGCTACCCGTAAGCTTTGGATTTAATTAATGGTTGATGATGCGAGGAAAATCCTCGTCTTGACGTAGGGTTAAAACCTCAACACCAGTGGGGGTAACTAAAAGAGTATGCTCCCATTGGGCAGAAGGCTGACGATCTGCGGTAGTGACTACCCAACCGTTTTTCTTATTGACCTTGCATTTATAGGTGCCGGCGTTGATCATAGGCTCTATTGTAAAGCACATGCCTGGCTCTAAAAGCAGATCAAGATTATTGCGATAGTGCAGAACCATAGGATCCTCGTGGAAACCTAAGCCAATGCCGTGGCCACAATAATCTCTCACAATTGAGAAATGGTAGCGATCGGCAACCTTTTGGATAGCATCACCAATTTCTCTTAGATTGCTACCTGGGCGAATGGTTTTGATGGCCTCGTACATGCCTTCTTGAGCACAGCGAATTAATTGCATATTACGTGCAGAGGTCTTACCACCTACTACATACATCTTAGAGGTATCGCCGTAGTATTTATCTTTAATTACGGTAATGTCGATGTTGACGATATCGCCATTGCGTAAAACCTTAGGACCAGGAATGCCATGGCAGACCTCTTCATTAACGCTAATGCAGGTAGCCTTAGGATAACCCTCATAACCAAGATCTGCAGAAACGGCCTCTTCAACATTAACAATGTAGTCGTTCATGCGATCATCAAGCTCTTCGGTGGTGACACCTGCGACTACGTAAGGCTCGATAAATTCAAGCACCTGAGCTGCTAATCTGCCAGCTACACGCATCTTCTCAATTTCAGATGGGGATTTTAAGGAAATTTGCATTTTACGCATGATTAAGACTCTTTAATATTCAATTAGTCCAGTTAAAATTCTGATCTAGCTATTATAAGTCATGAAGGCAAGCTTTTGAGTAATCAAAAAATATTAGTAAGTGATAGCTAACCTTAGTTGCGGGTATAGCAAAAATGCCGATTTTTTAGAAAAAGATGCGCAAAAAAATGCTATGTTCATGCTAAAATAAGCCGCCTTTTGAGTGGGTCCATTCAAAAGGGAATAACTTAACTTTAGAAAACACACACTGTTTATCAACATGATGTCTTGGGTGCCGCTATGCGGTTGGACACATGAAACAGTGGAGGCTTAACCCTTAACAACGAGGTATTTTAATGTCTACCATCACTATGCGCGACATGCTCAAAGCAGGCGTTCACTTCGGCCACCAGACCCGTTTCTGGAACCCTAAGATGAAGCAGTACATCTTCGGTGCTCGCAACGGTATCCACATCATCAACTTGGAAAAGACCGTTGAGTGCTATGAGGACGCCATGAACTTCTTGAGCTCTGTTGTTGCTCACAAGGGCAAAGTGCTCTTCGTCGGCACCAAGCGCGCTGCCTGTGATCAGGTTGGCCCCGCTGCCACTGCTTGCGGCCAGTTCTTCGTCGATCACCGTTGGTTGGGCGGTATGCTCACTAACTGGAAGACCGTTCGTCAGTCCATTAGACGTTTGAAGGATCTTGAGACCGAGTCTCAGGACGGCACTTTTGACAAGTTGACCAAGAAGGAAGCTCTCCTTCGTACCCGCGAGCTTGAGAAGCTCAACCGTTCATTAGGCGGTATTAAGGATATGGGTGGTCTACCTGACGTTCTGTTCGTTATCGATGCAGAGGCTGAGCACATTGCAATTAAGGAAGCTAACAACCTTGGTATTCCTGTTGTTGCTGTTGTTGATACCAACTCCAATCCTGATGGCGTTCAGTATGTAATTCCTGGTAACGACGACGCAATCCGTGCTGTCGAAGTTTACTTCAAGGGCGCTGTTGAGACCATCAATGCAGCTCGTTCTCAGGTTGCTGCTGATGAGGCTGACACTAAGGCTCAGGCCGAAGCTAAGGCTGAGACTGCTGACGCAGAATAAGACTGAATTTCAGTCCCTTATATAGTATTTTGGACGCCTAAATAGGCGTCCTTAAGAGATTTTTACCAGGCCGGCTCTCCGGCCTTTTTTGAATCAGAGGATTTTAAAATGGCAAACGTAACTGCCGCTATGGTCAAGGAACTGCGCGATGCTACTGGCGCAGGTATGATGGACTGCAAGAAGGCTCTAGTTGCTGCTAATGGCGACATGCAGGCTGCTATCGATGCAATGCGTAAGAGCGGTGCTGCTAAGGCTGCTAAGAAGGCAGGCCGTATCGCTGCTGAAGGTATCATTACTGTTGCTCGTGATGGCAACAAGATTGCTATGGTTGAGACCAACACCGAGACCGACTTTGCTGCTAAGAATGCTGAGTTCCAGGCTTTTGCAAAGCACGCTGCTGAGGTTGCTTTAGCTACTGCTTCAAATGACATCGAGGCTGTTAAGGCTGCTGATTTTGGTAACGGTGAGACCACTGCTTCTGCTTTGACCAACCTTATTGCTAAGATCGGTGAGAACATGACCCTCCGTCGTGTTGTCTTCATTGATGCAGGTAGCGACGCTACTGTTGGTGTTTACCTCCACTCCAACAATAAGATCGGTGTTGTCACTGTTCTTAAGGGTGGTGATGAGGCTTTGGCAAAAGATGTTGCTATGCACGTCTGCGCTATGAAGCCTGAGTTCGTTAAGCCTGAAGACGTTGCCGCTGATGTTGTCGAGCACGAGCGTCAGCTTCAGATCGACCTTGCTGTTCAGTCTGGCAAGCCTAAGGAAATTGCTGAGAAGATGGTTGAAGGCCGTATGCGTAAGTTCACCGGCGAAATCTCTTTGACCGGTCAGCCTTTCGTTCGTGATCCTAACGTTACTGTTGGCCAGATGCTCAAGGAGCACAGCGCTGATGCAGTTACCTTCAAGCGTCTTGAGGTTGGTGAAGGCGTTGAGAAGAAGCAGGAAGACTTCGCCGCTGAAGTTCAGGCTCAGATCGCTGACGCTCAGAAATAATCCGGAGCAGTTTGCATATGACTTCGGAACTCTCTGCTAGCAGACGTGTGCTGCTAAAAATTTCAGGCGAGGCATTGGCAGGCGATCTTGGCTTTGGAATTGATCCTAGCATTTTGTCTGCTCTTGCTAAGTCCATATTGGACGTACAAGGCCGCGGTGTAGAAACAGCTTTGGTGATAGGTGGTGGAAATATTTTCCGCGGAGCCGCCTTGCAGAAGGCTGGCTTTGATCGCGTCGCTGGAGATCAGATGGGAATGCTTGCTACCGTGATGAACGGCTTGGCAGTGCGTGAAGAGTTAAAGCGTCAAGGCGGCAAGGCCGTATTGATGAGTGCCTATGGTATTCCGTCGATTACTGAACAATATTCAGCATCACGTGCTCGTGAACTCTTAGCACAGGGTGTAACTGTGATCGCCTCTGGCGGTACCGGCTCACCTTTCTTTACCACTGATACTGGCGCAGTTTTACGTGCCATTGAAATGCAGTGTTCCGAAGTACTCAAGGCCACAAAGGTTGATGGCGTATACAGCGCTGATCCTATGAAGGATCCTTCTGCTGTGCGTTACGATTCTCTTACCTTTGATGAAGTTATGTCAAAGCAGCTTAAGGTTATGGATCTCACAGCTTTTGCTTTAGCCTCTGAACATAGCATGCCTATTAGAGTATTCTCTATGACAAAGCCCGGAGCTTTCATTGCCGCCGCTTGCGGTGAGAATGAAGGCACGGTGGTGTCAAATTAAGGAGCTTTATCATGATTAACGATATTAAGAAAGACGCCAAAGTCCGCATGGATAACGCCATTAAGTCATTGGATGTCCGCCTCTCCAAGATCCGTACCGGCCGTGCATCTCCTGCACTCTTAGACGGTATCATGGTTGAGTACTATGGCACTGCAACTCCCTTGCGCCAGGTCGCACAGGTTAATGTTGAAGATGCTCGTACTCTTAAGATCAGCGTTTTCGATCGCAATGCCTCTAAGGATGTAGAGCGTGCTATTCAGAAATCAGAGCTTGGCTTAAATCCAGTAGTAGCTGGCACTGAGATCCGTGTTCCTCTTCCTCCTTTGACCGAAGAGCGCCGTAAGGAGCTTGTTAAGGTTGTTAAGGGCGAGGTTGAGCAGACTAAGGTTGAAATTCGTAACATTCGTCGTGATGCTAATGCCGCTTTGAAGGATCTCCAGAAAGCTAAAGAGATTTCTGAGGATGATGAGCGCAATGCTGAGACTGAAGTGCAGAAGCTAACTGATGCTGCAGTCAAGCAGAGCGATGAACTCTTTGCTGAAAAGCAAAAAGAGCTGATGGCAGTCTAATTTGTCAGTGCAAATTAATGATATTAAGGCGGAGGATCTTAAGATCCCCCGCCATGTTGCAATTATTATGGACGGCAACGGACGTTGGGCTAAAGGCCGTGGTATGCCACGTGTTTTTGGACATCAACGTGGTGCTCAAGCCGTTCGTCGTATAGTTGAAGCTTCAGCATCCCTTGGGGTAAACACTTTAACTCTGTTTGCATTTTCATCTGAAAATTGGAAACGCCCTAAGCTTGAAGTTTCTGCGTTGATGCAGCTTTTTGCCCGAGCCTTGGACAAAGAAGCTCCCCTTTTACAAAAAAACTCTATTAAATTAAGAGTAATAGGCGATTTATCTGCTTTCTCAGAATCTTTACGCAATAAGATACTTGAGGCAGAGGAATTGACTAAAGATGGCTCACGTATGACGCTTAACATCGCCGCTAACTATGGCGGTCGTTGGGACATACTGCAGGCTACAAAAAAATTAATCAATAAGGCTCTAAATGAGGGCTTAGATCAAAGTAGTATCGATGAAGAGCTATTTTCTCAAGAGCTAAGTATTACTCAAGACGTAGATCTTATGATCCGTACCGGTGGAGAGAAGCGCATCAGTAACTTTTTGATGTGGCAGGTATCCTACGGTGAGCTTTTCTTTTCGGATACCTTGTGGCCAGATTTTGACCGAGACGATCTTATAGACGCGTTTTCTTTCTATTCAGGACGTGAACGACGCTTTGGCATGATCTCAGAGCAATTGAGGGATGAATCTAAATGATTACCAGAATCATTACCGGTATTGTGTTAATCGCAGCCGTACTTGCATGGTTATTTGTTGCTGATTACGCAGTATTTACCATGGGCGCTTTATTTATGTATATGGTTGGCGCCTATGAGATGGGACCACTTTGTGGCTTTAAAACCAAAATCCCACTAACTTTAATTGCGCTTATCTGTGCCTGTATTGCGTTCTTCTTCGCACCTCCTGGCGAATTTATAAGCGAGCCTATTCCTACTTGGTGCTACTACCTAACTGCCTCAGGTATGATAGTGTGGCTGTGTTCTCTTCCCTTGCTAGTTAAATTTCCAAAGGGTGGGGATTGGCATAAAAATAAGGTTGTAGCAGTAATTTTTTCCATGCTGATGCTTTTGCCTTTTCTTGAGGGCATATTAATTCTGCGTGCCGATAACTATGCTCAGGATCCAAAGGCTGGTGCTTATTTAGTATTGGCTGTTATGGCCTTGGTATGGTGTGCTGACTCTGGCGCTTACTTTACTGGACGTATGATCGGCAAAACTCCGATGATCCCAAGAGTATCTCCAAAGAAAACCCTTGAGGGCTTAGCTGGAGGTTTGCTTTTGGCGCTGGTAGCCTTAATTATCTTCTTGCGCTTAGGCTGGTTCTCATCCTTTGGTGGCTCTATGAGCTGCATGATTATTGCAGGTATGGTAACCATTTTGTTCTCGGTCATTGGCGATCTAGTTGAGAGCATGCTAAAGCGTATGGCTGGAATTAAGGATTCAGGTAAGATTTTTCCTGGCCACGGCGGTATGCTTGATAGAATCGATTCACAACTTGCAGCTATTCCCGTCTTCATCAGTGTAAATTTGCTCTTAGGTAATATAGCTTAAGTCAAACTCTAGTAATACCTTAATAAAACGTTAGATAGATACAGTAGGCAATAAGGTTATGCGTAAGATTTCTTTGCTAGGTGCATCTGGCTCGATTGGTCAGAGCACTTTGAAGGTTCTAAGAGAGCATAGGGATGAGTATCAACTCATTGCAGC
>CAVHVI010000001.1:0-74395 GCA_963639245.1 Bacteroidaceae bacterium | reverse complement strand
AGCAGATTGATGAGAAGAACTATGTGAAAGCAGTTAGCTCTCATAGAATAAAAACGGTCTACTGCTATGGAATAAGTTTTTGTCGCAAGAGTTGCTGTGTGTTGTGTGAAACAAAGGATCTATAAACTTAGTATGTGGTAGCTGCAATTTTTTCAATCTCCTAACTCAAGAGCTCTAAGCCTACTTCATTGTGGCTTAAGCTATTCTTGTGGGAATTTTTTGGAAATTGTTGAGTCACAACTGAAATATAAACGTGGTAGCTTAGCGCTACTAAATCTAAAACATGCTTTGGAAAAATACTGATGTCTGACTTTATTGTTAACGAAAGTAAATTTATTATCGATGATGATCTTTATGAATCATCATTTGTTCCAGAGGGCTTTACCTTGCCTGACGGTATTATCTTTGGCGAGAAAATTGATGATGCCCCTTCATGGCAGCTTTATATCTCCGAGGATGGTCGCTATAACATCTTAGTTGCAAAAGAGGATTTGGTTGAAAAATGGGTTGATGGTCATTTAATTCCTCAATCCATGTTGATGCCTTTAGAGCTTCCGGATGGCACCTATTACATGCTGATTTCTCCAGCATCGCATCGACTCTGCCGTGTAACTCAAATTCGTTTTAATGGCTCATTGCGTTATGCCATGTCATTTTTTAGTGCCATGCAGCATACGAGATCTAAGGATGCGGATAACTCTCTTCGTGATGGCATCTTCTGTGAGCTTTTAAGCGTGATCCTTCCTTGCTATTCCTTGGTTCCTCCTGTTGCTGACAGAGTTTTATTTAAAAATGCTTTACGTGGCAAAAATGAGGATGAATCATTACTTACTGCTGAGCAAATGGGAGGCAGTGGGGGACTTGCTTATGCATCCATGATTAAGGATCTTAAGGATAAGGGCTATGATGTTCCTGAAGCTCAACCCTTCTTAGAAAGTGGCGAGCCCATTGATGATTTCTTTAATGGCAACAGCGTTCATGGTCAAATTGTAACCGGACCTTTGGTGTTAAAGCGTCAATATCAGATCTTTGATACAAGCTCTTCTTTTTACGTGCTTTTGATCGATAAGCTTTGGGGAGATGCGCTTTTGCACACCACCTTGCTAAGCCGCATCACCTTAAATACAGTGCCTCTTTGTGGCCGTGCAACCTATGTCCTAACTCTGCCTAAGCGTGAGGCTTTGGAGTCCTTAGATAACACTCATTATGGCTATGATAAGCATTCAATGATGGATCTTGCTCAGGCCATTAGACGCACTCGTGCCGCAGTTCCAAGCTGTGATTTAAGCAACGGCCTTTATTCATCTAAGCTTGGTATTGTTTTGCCTTTGGTATTTAATGCTGCCGAGCACGATGATGGAAAGCTTATGTGGGATATTATTCAAAAGGGACCTTTCTCCTCAGCACCTTTGATGCAGGATATTGCTTATGATGTTTTAAGCGTGGCACGCTCTCAGGATTAAGCAAAAATCTTATTAGCAAAATCTGCTGAGCAGAAAAAAAGGGGAGTTATCAAAAACTCCCCTTTTCAATTTAGCAAACTAGTTACAGATCTTGAGCTTTAATCTTCTGCATATCATCTGCAATCTTTTGCTTCTTGCGATCTGCAATCTTGGCCTTGGTCTCAGGTGGTACGTATTTAGTAAAGTAACGCATCACCAGGACGAAGAACACCGGCACGAAGAAAATAGCCAAGACAGTAGCGGTAAGCATACCGCCAATCACGCCATAACCAATTTCATTACGACCGGCAGCACCTGCACCTGAGGATAGAGCCAAAGGCAATACACCTAAAATGAAGGCCATGGAGGTCATCAAAATAGGACGGAAACGCAATCTTGCGGCGTTAACTACGGCATCGGTTAGACGCTGTCCTTGATCGTATAGATCCTTTGCAAACTCTACGATCAAAATAGCGTTCTTAGAGGCCAAGCCTACGGTTGTCAGCAAGCCCACCTGGAAGTACACGTCGTTTGTAAGCTGAGTTCTTACTGGGACATATTGGGTAAGGAGAGCTGCACCGATTGCACCGATAATACCTAAGGGCAATACCAAGATAACTGCAAACGGAATTGACCAGGACTCATAAAGAGCTGCTAAGGACAAGAACACGATCAAAATGGAGATTGCGTACAAAGCACCTGCCTGCTCACCTGATTGTTTTTCTTGGAAAGAAACACCTGACCAAGAAATACCAAAGCCTGCAGGTAGAATCTCGTTTGCAATACGCTGCATTTCGTTCATAGCCTCACCAGTTGATACACCAGGGGCAGGAGCACCCTGAATATTAACTGCAGGTACACCATTGAAGCGCTGAAGCATAGGAGGACCATAGGTCCATTCAGTGGTGGCAAAGGCTGAGAAGGGTACCATTTCACCTTGGGTATTCTTCACATACCATTTGTTGAGATCAGCCTCAGTCATACGAGAACTTGCTTCACCTTGGATGTAAATCTTCTTAACACGACCACGATCCATGAAGTTCTCAAGATATTTAGAGCCCCATGCAATGGAAAGGGTAGTGTTGATTTCATCAACGTTTAAGCCAAGAGACATAGCCTTGTCATAGTCAAGCTTGATCTTAAAGCGTGGAGTATCATCCTGACCGTTAACACGAACCTGAGTAAGTAATGGAGATGCAGAGGCCGCAGCCATGTACTGATCACGTATTTCCATTAACTTCTCGTGAGTTGCACCACCGTTATTTTGGAGATACAGATCAAAGCCTGTTGCAGTACCTAATTCAGGAATTGCCGGAATGTTAAAGGCATATACCAAGCCCTCGCGAATGCTAAGTAGAGGGAATAGCGCACGCGTTGAGATCTGATCTGGATGCTGTTCACGGTTAGTACGTTGTGCCCAATCCTTAAGCTTGATGAAGGCCATACCTGAATTCTGACCTTGTCCTGCAAAGGAGAAGCCTAAAACATACATCATGGAATCCACATTATCCTTTTCTGCGGTCATGAAGTAGTTGGCTGCCTTTTCCATAGCAGTTCTGGTCTTTTCTATGGTAGAGCCGGCGGGCAGATTGGCCATGGCCATGAGCACGCCCTGATCTTCATTTGGCAAGAATGCTGAAGGAATGTGTAGGAAGCCCACCACCAAAAGGGCACAAATACCAATGTAGTAAACAATATAGAGCTTGATGCGACGTACTATCTTGCTTACGTGTGCTACATAGGCATTAGTCATTGCACTAAAGAAACGATTCCAAAGATCAAGTAGCTTATAGACAGGAGTCCATAGTAGCTCGAGGTTTCTTTCTGCAAAACGAACTAACTTATTCTTAGGAGCAGCGTCACGCTCTGCTTTTGACTTAAGCATGGTTGCGCAAAGTGCAGGGGTTAGAATAAGTGCAATTAATACCGACAGCACCATGGCCGATACTATGGTAATTGAGAACTGACGATAAATAACACCAGTTGATCCACCAAAGAAGGCCATAGGAATAAACACGGCAGATAGCACCATGGCGATACCAACTAGAGCGCCGGTTAACTCATCCATGGATTTCATTGCCGCCTGCTTAGGCGTGATATCAGGATCCTCAGACAAAATACGCTCTACGTTTTCAACCACGATAATGGCATCGTCAACCAACAGACCAATGGCCAGCACTAGACCGAACATGGTGAGGGTATTAATGGAGAAATCGCAGGCCTTCATGATAGCGAAGGCTCCAAGCAATACTACCGGCACGGTGATTGACGGGATCAAGGTTGCACGGAAGTTCTGCATGAAGAGGTACATAATGAGAATAACTAGAACGATAGCCTCAAATAGAGTATGTACTACTTCGTTAATGGACTCATTAATGAACTCGGTGGTATCGTAAGGATAGTTGACCTCCATCCATTCAGGGAAGTAGGGAGAGAGGTTATTCATAAGCTCCTTGATACGATTGGCAGTATCAAGAGCGTTAGCACCAGCTGATAGACGAACTGCAATACCCGAGCTTACCTTACCGTTATATTTTGAATCGTAGTTATAGGATTCCTCACCAAGCTCGATACGGGCTACATCCTTAAGATAGACCTTAGTACCATCGGTATTTACACGTAATAATACGTTCTCAAATTGCTGTACTGTCTCAAGATTTGACTGACCGGTGATGGAGTAGTTATAAAGAGTGCCCTCAACTGCAGGTGTTCCACCTAAGGAGCCATAGGTAACCTGAGCATTTTGTACCTTAATGGCAGATGCAACCTCAGAGGGGGCGATCTTAAGATCATTGAGCTTATTAGGATCAAGCCAGACACGCATAGCATATTGGCCACCAAACACCTGTACTGAGCCTACGCCATCAATACGTGATAGTGGCTCTTTAATGTTGGCAACTAGATAATCTGACAGATCGGAATTAGAGTGCGCATCATCCTTAGAAACAAGGCCGATAACCATCAAGAAGGCATCGGTTGATTTGGATACGTCAACACCGTTTTGCTGTACTGTAGATGGCAACTGTGACTGAGTCTGTTGCATCTTATTTTGTACCTGCACCTGTGCAATATCGGCGTTGGTACCAGGCTCAAAGGTAATTTGAATTGAGGAATTACCATAGGAGTCTGAAGATGCACTCATATACATGTAGCCATCAAGACCCACCATGTTCTGCTCAATGATCTGCGTTACCGCACGCTCAGTGGTAGTGGCATCAGCACCAGGGTAGGATGCACGAATAGATACTGAGGGAGGTGCAATAGTAGGGTATTGAGATACCGGTAATGTTTTGATGGACAAAATACCTGCAAGCATGATCATGATTGCGATCACCCATGCAAATACTGGTCTATTAATAAAGAAACGTGCCATGAGTTTTGATTAACCTCTTAACCGTTTTACTGTGCAGCCTGGGCTTTTTCTGCCTGAGCCTTATCCATTGCTTGAGCTTGCTCTTGGGTAAGTGGAGTTACTGGAGCACCCTCACGGATCTTCTGGGTATTGCTGATGATGACCTTTTCACCACCCTTTAATCCATCTTTTACTAGGTACATATTATTGTAGGATGTACCTAATACCACATTACGGCGCTCAACTAAGTTCTGATCGTTAGCTAAGAGTACATAGGTGGTACCGTTAGCCTCACGCTGAACACCGGCGGCAGTTACGACTACTGCATTGGGGGTTACGCCCTCATTGATATCTCCACGTAAGAACATTGAAGGCAGGATGGAGTTATCAGGATTGGGGATTAGTGCGCGTAAATTTACCATGCCAGTGGTTTCATCAACGGACACTTCAGCAAATTCCAAGGTTCCCTGATATGGATATTTATCACCGTTTGAATAATAGATATCAACAGTGGCCTTGCCATTTTCAGTCTTGAGCTGACCATTGGCGATGGCCTTACGCATAGCAATGTTATCCTCAACGGTCTGACCTAAGTCGACATAAATAGGATCAAGCTGCTGAATGGTGGCAAGAGGAGTGGCTTGTGCATTAGATACTAAGGCACCCTCGGTAATATTAGAGCGGCTGATAGTTCCGGTGATAGGAGCATAGACCTTGGTATAAGCTAAATTGATGTTAGCTGTCTTAAGAGCAGCTTCTGCAGATTGAACTGCAGCTTTATTAGATAAATAGGTTGCCTGAGCGTCGTCATAGTCCTGCTTAGACACAGCCTTTTGATTTAGCAAGGAGGCAAAGCGCTCGGCTCTAAGCTGTGAGCTGTGCAGTGTGGCCTTAGCAGATGCCAAGGCAGCCTCTGCAGATGCTACCTGAGCCTCATATACTGAAGGATCGATCTGATAGAGCTGAGTACCCTTTTTAACTATTGTTCCTTCTTCAAAAAGACGCTCTTGAATAATTCCTGAAACCTGAGGACGTACCTCGGCTTTGCGAGTGGAATTGGCTCTACCGGTTAGATGTGAGATCACCGGCATGTCTTGAGTGCTAACAATGCTGACATCAACAGGCGTAGCAGGTATTTCTCCCTGTTGAACTTCCTTTGAGCAACCTTGCATAGTAAGGGCTAGCGCTAAGGATGCAGAAATAAGGGTGAGCGATCTTAATGAAACATTCATAGTTGATCCTAGTCTTGAGGGTGGCTGCGATGATCGGCGCATATTTTTGTCGCAGATCATATACAGAAAAAATCTTAAGCTTTTTAAATCTGAATGCGTAATTCTATATACAGTTGACGTTTTTTTAACTGTACAAGTTCATTTAACTGTACAACCTAATAGCTTTTGCTTTACAAAAAACGCACAAATGTCCGTAAATATTGTACTAAATCAAACACATATCAAACTTAGCCTGTGCAGTATATCACAGACATACATTCATAAATGTATGTTTGACTATACAAACATACATTTATGTCTGTAAAAGTGCAATAAACATACATTTCCGTCTGTATGTGTAAAATTTATGTTAGAATTCAGCCAACTTAAACATACATACACGGAGGTATGTAAAACATGGCCAAGAGAACTCACGAGGAAGCTGAGCGTACCAGACAGGCTATTTTGGAGTCTGCCTATCGTCTTTTTTCAAGAAGAGGATATGAGAGCACCTCTTTATCTGATATCGCAAGATTTGCTGACGTAACCCGTGGAGCTATTTACTGGCACTTTAAAGATAAGGGCGACATCCTCGTTGAAATCTGTGAGAATTTCTGCAGCAATAACAATATGTCTGATCTTGATTTCATTAGGCAGGCTGCCGATCCTCAGGAGATGGATCCCTTAGGCAAGCTTAAGATGTGGCTTTTGCGCTGTAATGATGATGATCGCGTTCAGTTCTTCTCCTCAGCTCTTTTTGGTTTGGTGGGCAAGATCATGTCAGGAGCCTGTGGCTCAGATAATGTACGTGAGCGTCTAACTGAGCTTTTTAATAAGCAGGAGGCCTTTGTACAGCAGGCCTTGGAGAATGCGGTGCAAAAGAAACAGCTACCTGCTGATTTAAATGTAGCGCTGGCAGCTGAGATGCTTGGGGTATTCTTCTGTGGATACATCACCTTTATACGTGATGGCAATGCTAAGAATATTCAGAACAACTTTAGACAGGTTGTGGATATTATCTTTAACAGCATGCTTCACGGCGACGCGGGGTCCCATCAGCGTTAAGTCCCACAGAGCCTGCATCAATACCCTCCGATGCCACCTTTGATGCCGATGCAGGCAAGTTTACTGGGCGCCCTTGAGCGTTTACCTTAACGTAGGTATAGTGCGCCTTGGTAACCATATGTCTTTCTATATGCTCATTGACCCCATCACCATCTGACACTATTTGCTTTACCCAAAGCTCAAGCTCTATGGTAATTGAGGTTCTGCCAAGCCTTGAGCAGTGTCCATAGCAACAAACAACATTGCCAACCTTCACAGGCTTTAAAAAGGACATCCCATCAACGGCGACGGTTACCACGCGACCACAGGCAATTTCTCTTGCCAAAAGGGATCCTGCAATATCCATCTGTGACATGATCCAGCCACCAAAGATGTCCCCTGCAGGATTGGTGTCTCCTGGCATAGCAAGAGTTCTTAAGAGTAAATTGCCAGCAGGAGGCTCGGGGATATTATTTGTGTTTTCAAGGCTCATCTAAGACTCCTTTTTTATGATCTGAGCTCATTTCAGATTATTTTCATGAGAAAGTAGCATTTAGTTTAGCTCAAAGCGCATTCAAAATAGTGTTAGCCTGTTAGAATATTGCCACAATAAAAACGAGGTTATTCATGCAGGATCAGGCAATATCATTAGAGTGCCAGCACGAGCATTTACTCAAGGTATCACGTACCTTTGCGTTGACTATTCCCTTGTTGCCCAAGGATGTTGCCATTGAGGTTTCCAATGCCTATCTGCTGTGCCGCATAGCAGATACTATAGAGGATGATCCTAAGGCAAAGATTGCTGACAAAATTCAGTGGCTTAGAGATTTTGCGAGGTTTTCCTTAAATTTATATGAGGATGAGCAGGACCTCTTTGAGCTTGCAGATAGAGGCTATAGCTTAGTAAAAGCTGGAGCTAAGGACTCAGAGCTTGCGCTCATGCAGGATTTTGTCGGAGTAGTAAAGCTCACGCGTACCTTCCCTCTTGCCATAAGACGGGTGCTTGCCCGCGGTGTGGCTATACTTTCATCAGGCATGGCTAAGAGTTTAAATGGAGTAAGCATTGAGACGCTCTCTGATGTAGATGAGTATTGCTATAGCGTCGCAGGTGTTGTAGGTGAGCTTCTTGCTTATATCTTTGCATTAAATTCTCAGGGCATAGATAAAGATAAGCTACTTTCATTAAGCGTAAGCTTTGGTGAGGGCTTGCAGCTTACTAATATATTAAAGGATAGGCTTGAGGATGCAGCTCGTGGCGTGTCTTTCTTGCCTATGGACGCTAAAACTGAGGCTGGTGTGCAGCATTATGTGGCAATAACTAAGGGCCATCTTGATGATGCACGCGATTTTATCCTCACTATTCCCACAAGTGAGCTTGGGATAAGGAAATTCTGTCTTTTAAATATTTTAATGGCTGAGGCTACGGTAAAGCTAATGCATGCCGATCCTAAGGGCGTGCTTAAAATTACACGCCGAGCCGTTAAAGCTTTATATGCAGCAACATCTATATGTGCTCACTTTAACTTTTTAACCAAGGCTCTGTATGCCATAGTGGGCATGGGGCTTAAAAGCGAAAGACGCGATGCAGCGCTTCTGCGTAAAAATGTTTCAAGATGGGACAGAGAGTCCATTGATATTTTGATTGAGGATCAAAAAGATGCTTAAGAAACTTGTTATTACAGCCTTATCCGCCGCCTTGCTTTTAGCAACATCGGCATCAAGCTATGCTAAGGATTATAAGGAAGGGGTAGATTACGAGATAAGAGGTAATGTGAAATCGGCATCACCTGAGATCCGTGAATTCTTCTCCTTCTATTGTGGCCACTGCTTCATGATGCGAGATCAGTTTGAGCAGGTTAAGGAGCATTTTAAGGATAAGGCCGAGTTTGTGCTAAATCCTGTCTTCGTGCTAGGTGGAGATTTTGGCGTCTATTCTGAGACTGCTTATGCGGTAGCTAAGGTTGCAGGAGTAGGTGATGAGTTTGCACAAGAGCTTTTTAATGCCATTCATGTAGATAATGAGGATCCCCAAAGCCTTGACTATTTCTTTGAAAAGCTAGAAAAGGTTGGTGTGCCTGGAGCTAAGGCTCGTCAGTCCTATAACTCCTTTGTAGTTAAGGGTATGGTGGCAGCTTGGGATAAGATGGTTGATTATGCCAAGATTGAAGCAGTTCCTGAGCTGATGGTGAACGGTAAGTATATGGTCAAGATGGATGATATAAATTCTGTTGAGGATCTTGATAACGTTGTAGCTTATCTCTTAACTCTTGATTAATTAACTCTCGATCAAGAGAACTAAAAACTTACAGGGTCAGCTTGGACCCTGTAATTAAATCAGCTATTTATGCTCTAGCTATTTATGCTCTAGCTATTTGTGCTCCTCTTTATATTCATTAAGCATATTCTCAATTAGCTCATCCTTTCTAGCCCACAAGGCCTTTAAATTATTGGTAAAGGCACGCTTGTATTCCTTATTTCCAAGATAGTCACCCGTCATATCCTCGGTAACCTGCATGACCTCAATGTGAGCGCGTACGGCCTTAAAGCGACCTAGCAGCAGATCGATAAAGCCCTTATGAGGATAGCTGTTTTCAGGATAAACCAGAGTAGTATTTAAAACACAATCGATATCATTACCGATCTCACCTAAGGCTACGGCTACCGATGGGGCCTTTGGCGGCATGAGATGTTTATAGCTTGAGCGCTGAGCCTTGGCCTTCACCGGAGTATAGCGAGTTCCCTCCACAAAATTGATAAGGGATGATGGATGGATAGCCAAACGCTTACAGGCTTTCTTAGTAGTTTCCATATCCTTTTGACGAAGCTTAGGATTCTTTAAGAGCTTTTCGCGAGAGTAGCGGCGTAAAAAGGGCATGCCTAAGGCATAGCAGGCAAGGCCGATGAAGGGGATATAGATAAGTGAGTGCTTCATAAAGAACTTGGTGGTAGGGATCTTGCCACGATAGATATGACAGAGCACGATGATATCTACCCAGCTTTGATGATTTGAAATTACCACGCAGGATCTTTTGATCTCAGGAATTTGATCGCCAGTTATCTTCCAATCTATCTTGTTGGTAAGAGACATGATTAAAGCTACGTTAATTACCCACAAGCGATAGAGATAGTAATTTACGCGATCAATTAAGGACACTATGGCATGAATAGGGAGTAGGAATCTAAATATTCCTAAGATCATGATGGGAGTTGAAATGATTATCCCGTTTAACGCTAATAGCAAGCAGTTAATGATCAACAAAATGGGACTTGGGAGGAAGGAGAGCATGTGTTTCATCCTATGTAGAAAATTTGCGCTATTTTAGCAAATTTAGTGAAGTTAATAATTTTTGCAAAAAAGGGAATATATGATCTGTTATGTTCCGCAAAGTGGTATATAATCTATTTTAATTTTTGATGAGCAGCTCACGTCTATCTATACTCATCAGAACACAAACTTATGGCTGTGCTACACTCATAAATTAGGTGTAACAAGCCAAGATAATTTTTTAGAGGCATGCTCACGGCTTTGTGAGAATGCTGAATATGCAAAAAGAGGTATTAGAAATGGCAGATCATCCTGAGTCCCTGTGGTATAACGGCAAAATGGTTCCTTGGGACAGCGCTAAGGTTCACGTTACTGCTCACGCTCTCCACTACGGCTCTGCTGTGTTTGAAGGTATCCGTGCTTACAAGACCGAAAAGGGCCCTCAGATCTTCCGTTTGAAGGATCACATCAACCGCCTCTTCAACTCCGCCAGAATTTATCGCTTCCCTGTGAGCTATACCAAGGAAGATATCTGCGAGGCTTGCAGAAAGTCCATCTCCGCTAACAATATGGAGTTTGGTTATATTCGTCCTTTGATCTTCATGGGCGAGGTTGGCTTGGGCGTTAAGTTCAAGAAGGGCCTTAATGCTGATGCTATGGTTTGCTCTCTTCCTTGGGGCGCATATTTGGGCGAGGAAGGCTTAAAGAAGGGCATTAGAGTTGCTGTTTCCTCTTGGAGACGTTTGGCTCCTGATACCATCCCTACTGAGGCTAAGGCTGCAGGTAACTACCTCTCCTCCATCCTCATTGCTAACGAAGTAACCGGCAATGGCTATGATGAGGCTATCGCTTTGGACGTTAACGGCTACATCTCTGAAGGCTCAGGCGAGAACGTCTTCATTGTTAAGGACAATGTACTCTACACCGCTCCTTTCACCTGCGGCTTGCTCCCTGGTATTACCCGTGATGCAGTTATCCACTTTGCTCACGATCTAGGCTATGAGGTTGTGGAGAAGAGATTGGCTCGTGAGGCTGTTTATGGCGCTGATGAGGCCTTCTTCACTGGTACTGCAGCTGAGATCACTCCTATTGCCTCTGTTGATGGCTTAGATGTTGGTCCTGGTCACCGTGGTCCTATCACTGAGGCTCTACAGCAGCACTTCTTCGACTATGTCCAGGGCAAGATCGAAGATAAGTACGGCTGGTTAACCCCCTGCAACGACTAATTAAAATTTAATAACTTTAGACCCCGCAAACGCTAAGTGAGTGAATGCGGGGTTTTTATTAATGGAATTTAAAAATGGCTAACAACTATCGCTCTAGTATTACTTATAAAGAAAAGAAGATGGCCGGCGCGCGTGCCTTGTGGAAGGCAACTGGCATGAAGGATGAGGACTTTGGTAAGCCCATTATTGCTGTTTGCAACTCCTTTACTCAGTTTGTACCAGGCCACGTGCATTTGCATGATATCGGTCAGCTCGTAGTTAAGGAAATTGAGAAGGCCGGCGGTATTGCTAAGGAATTTAACACCATCGCAGTTGATGATGGTATCGCCATGGGCCATGACGGCATGCTCTACTCCTTGCCCTCTCGTGACATCATCGCTGACTCCTGTGAGTACATGATCAATGCTCACAAGGCTGATGCTATGGTCTGCATTTCAAACTGCGACAAGGTAACTCCAGGTATGTTGATGGCTGCTATGCGTCTTAACATCCCGGCAATCTTTGTATCTGGTGGTCCTATGGAAGCAGGTCGTATGAAGGGCTGTGACTATAAGGTCGATCTTATCGATGCCATGATTGTATCAGCAGAGCCTGGCGTATCTGATGAGCGCGTCTCTGAAGTTGAATACGCTGCCTGCCCTACCTGTGGCTCCTGCTCTGGTATGTTCACTGCCAATTCCATGAACTCCTTAACTGAGGCTCTTGGTTTGTCCTTACCTGGCAATGGCTCCTTAGTTGCAACCCATGCCAATCGTAAGAAGCTATTTGAAAAGGCTGCTCACCGTATTGTAGAGATGGCTAAGGCTTACTATGAAAATGGCGATAAGTCCGTACTGCCTCGCTCCATTGCTACCCGCAACACCTTTGAAAATGCTATGTCCTTAGATATCGCTATGGGTGGCTCTACTAATACCGTATTGCACTTGTTAGCAGTTGCTCAGGAAGCTGGTGTTGATTTCACCATGAAGGATATCGATGCCTTATCTCGTAAGGTTCCTCATATCTGCAAGGTTTCTCCTTCAACTCATGAGTACCATATGGAAGAGGTTCACAATGCCGGTGGCATTATGAATATTCTTGCTCAGCTTAAGAAGCATCACTTGCTCCATGAGGATGCCTTGACTGTATCTGGCATGACCTTAGGTGAGCAGATCGATAAGTATGATATTGAAAAGACCACTGATCCTGAGATCTTAAAGTTCTATAAGTCAGTAGGTGCCGGACGTCAGAGCATTGAGGCCTTCTCTCAGGAGACCTATGTAGATGAGCTTGATACTAATCGTGAATCTGGCTGTATCCATGACATCGAGCATGCCTATTCAAAAGACGGCGGCTTAGCTGTGCTTCATGGCAATCTTGCAGAAAACGGCTGTATCGTTAAGACTGCAGGTGTGGACTCCTCTATTCTTAAGTTTGTTGGTCCTGCTCGTATCTTCGAGTCTCAGGAAGACGCTGTTGATGGCATCTTAGGTGGCAAGGTTAAGGCTGGCGATGTTGTGATCGTACGCTATGAAGGCCCTCGTGGCGGTCCTGGTATGCAGGAGATGCTCTATCCTACCTCCTATATTAAGTCTGTAGGCTTGGGCAAGCAGTGTGCTTTGATCACTGATGGTCGTTTCTCTGGTGGCTCCTCTGGTCTTTCAATTGGCCACGTCTCCCCTGAGGCAGCTAATGGCGGTAACATCGGCTTGCTTGAGGAAAACGATATCGTTGAGATCGATATTCCTAATCGCTCTATTCATATGGCAGTATCTGATGAAGAGCTTGCAAAGCGTCGTGCTGCGATGGAGGCTAAGGGCAAAAAGGCATGGCAGCCAGAAAATCGCGATCGTAACGTATCCTTTGCACTACGTGCTTATGCCAAGATGGCATCAAGTGCTGACAAGGGTGGTGTCCGTGATCGTTCAAAGCTTGAGGGACTGTAATGGCAGACAAGCAATATGATGCACAGGAATATCTGCATAAGATCCTGCTTGCGCGTATCTATGATTTGGTGAAGGTCACTCCGCTACAAAAGCTAGAGTCACTTTCCTCAAGATTAGGTGTCAATGTACTCTTAAAGCGTGAAGATCTGCAGAAGATCCACTCCTTTAAGCTACGTGGTGCCTATAACATGATCAAGGGGTTAACCCCTTCACAGCTTAAGGCTGGTGTTATTACTGCATCTGCAGGTAACCATGCTCAGGGTGTGGCCTTGTCCACGCAAAAGCTTGGCGTACGTGCAGTGATCGTTATGCCTACCACTACTCCTGATCTGAAGGTTGATGCCGTACGTCATTACGGCGCGGAGGTAGTGCTCTATGGTGATAGCTTTAATCAGTCCTATGATTATGCCCAGCAATTAGCCCGCAAGAAGGGCTTTACCATGATCCCTCCTTATGATGATCCGGAGGTGATCACTGGTCAAGGCACCATCGCTCATGAGATAGTAGGTCAGTGTGATGACATCGATACTATCTTCGTGCAGATTGGTGGCGGCGGTATGGCATCTGGTATTGCCGTGTATATCAAGGCCTTGCTACCTGATATTAAGGTAGTTGGTGTTGAGGCTGAAGGCAGTGCTTCTATGAAGGCTGCCCTGAAGGCTGGCAAGCCGGTGGATATCGGTTATGTCTCACACTTTGCCGACGGCGTGGCTGTATCTAAGGCAGGCTCTGAGACCTTCAGAGTATTGAGCAAGTATCTTGATGATATCGTTACCTGCTCAAACGATGAGATCTGTGCTGCCATGAAGGATATCTTTGATGATACTCGTGCAATTGCCGAGCCTTCTGGTGCCTTATCCTTGGCAGGATTAAAGAAATATGTACGTGAGCATAACTGCAAGAGTGGCAATTTCGTAGCTATCCTGTCAGGTGCCAACGTTAAGTTCCATACTCTGCGTATGGTGGCTGAGCGTTGTGACGTCGGTGAAATGACTGAGGGTATTCTCTCAGTTGAGATCCCTGAAACCCAAGGATCCTTCCTTGAGTTCTGCAAGACTATTGGCTCTCGTACCGTAACCGAGTTTAGCTATCGTCATGCTGATTCTCAAAGAGCGCGCGTGTTTGCCTCAATTGAGCTCACCGGTGGTAAGAAGGAGCTTGGCGAGATCTCTAAATCCTTAAAGAAGAAGGGCTATCTCGTATCCGATCTTACCGATGATTCAATTGCTAAGGATCATGTACGCTATCTAGTTGGTGGTCATTTGAATCCAAAGATCTCAGAGAAGCTATTCCTCTTTGAGTTCCCGGCTACCTCAAATGCCTTGCTACGCTTCCTTGAGACATTAGGTGATTCCTATAGCATCTCACTATTCCACTTCCGTATTACCGGCTTGGAATTCTGTAGCGTGCTCTGTGGTTTTGATGTCACCGATAAGGAAGAGGGTGTGATGGAGTTTATTAAGAAGATAGGTTACCCCGTAACTGAAGTCACCTCCAATAGCACCTATCAGCAGTTCTTAAGATAGCTTAGGGAATAGATTAGGACTTAGGACATAACTTAGGATAGAAAATATGCGTAAGCTTGCGCAAGCTTTTGGCTTTATCTTGTGCTCAATGCTTTTTAACGCCAATGCCGAGGCGGCGGAGTTAGGCTTTGAGATGCAAAGTGGTAATAATGAGGTTACCTTTGTCAAAGGAGATGGCTCAGCTCAAGCATCCTTACGCATTTTAATGCCGGTTAATACCCTAAGTACTACCAAAAGCTATGCTCAATACGTGATGGATAGGTATAGCGGCTGGGGGCTAACTCCAGTGCTAGATCTGCGTGGTTTTTCTTTTAGGTATGTGGATAATGCACCCTGTGCAGGACTGCTTACCTATTTTGATGGTCGCTCCTTTCTGCTCTTTACTAGCTGTGGAAAGATAGAGGTTAAGACCTTGCAGGAGCTCTATTCAAAGGCGGATAAGGAACTTAGAATTTCTGAAAAATTAAAGCGTGAGAGTAGGGCTAATTTCTATTAGCTCGTTCTCTTTAAAAAGAAGGCAGATCATAGGAGCTGCCTTTTTTGAGAGCTAATGTTGCGTGTAAATGCAAATTAGAAGCGAATCAATTACACAAACCCCATCCTGATTTCATACTCCATCTTTTGCCTCTCTGATCCTTAGTTGTCGAATCACTCAATGGCAGAGAAGAACCAATAGGTATTTCTAAAGTGACATAACCACCTTTCTTAAAAGGAACATAGAAATAATAGCTAGACGCACTGTAGTTGTGAGAATTGGTTGCGGAATTTAAGTCTGAGCCAGATAATACTTCTCCTCTGACTTTGTAGGGATGTGACCAAGAGTAATCCGCTCTTTGATACTTTATACATCCTTGCACTTGGCTGAAAGCTGAAAATGAAACTGTTGAGAGAAATAGACAAACAGCAGTCTGCAACATGCGTTTTACGTTATAAGACATGATTGTTTATCCTGCTACTTCTTCTCTAGGATCTTGCCTAAATTGGGCTCAACATCCTTAGCAGAGTTGGCTTTAATAAAGTAGTCAGCAGCCTCAGCATAATTTTGCTGACGGGCGAGCACCTGACCTATCTTGTTATAGATTTCAGCTGTAGGGGAGAATTCCAAGGCGGCACGATAATCATCAAGTGCCTCCTGTAAAAGTCCCTCTCTAAGCTCCAAATTAGCCTTAGCCTTAAGCAAAGGTAGATTTACACCACCTGAAATAGCATCACTTTTATTAGTGATGTATTTTAAGACATCAGGAATGCAGGCATCCCATTGGGAAACCGCTTCTAAAAACTCAGGATCAAGCCCATTTTTCAATACTGACATTGACATGGTACGAGCTGTAGCAATGTCACCTGTCTGAATAAGACGCTTGGCATATAATCCTATAGAGCCAGGATCTTTTCTTGTTTGCTTGGATAAGCCCTTCCAGATTTGCGAGAGTTCGGCGGCGTTTTGCGCCTTGCTAAGTCTTAGATCAAAGGAGCGGGCCTCAATTGCTGCAGCCTCATCTTGAGTTATGAGCTTATGCTTTACAAGCTCAGATGAGATCTCAGCAAGCTTGGTGACATCATTTTCATGCTGATAGCACAAAAGATACAAGCGATAGATAAGCTTATTGCGCTGATTAGGACGCAAGGCGGAGAGATCCTCAAGCGCGGCTTTGGAGTTATTGATGCGAAGATTAAGCTTAGCTCTTACAATCTTTGATGCAGCCTTAGCATCATCATTGATGGCAGCAGCCTGATCAAGATAGGCTCGGCACTTGTCGTATTCACCATAGTTAAAGGCAGATTTTGCGCCTACAAATAAGGCATGTAGGGGCAAATCCTCAATAGCACCGCTTTTATCTAATAAATGAAGGGTCTGACCGTAATCACCCTCTTCATAGGCAAGATAGGCATTATCCTGAAGAGTTAAGGCCTTTTGCTTGCTACGAAGCCTAAACCATTTGGCCGTACCCTTAGGAATATGGATAAAGCGCTTTAAAAGACCTAATACTAAGCAAAGTACCGCAATTGCAATAACCGCAATTACCACTGCACTTACAAGTGAGGTCTCAATAATATAGTTGCCAGCTGCGATATGCACAAAGCCCTGAGATTCAGCTGTCATCGGGCCTGCAATAATTGCAATGCATAAAACTGCAATTAAGAGCACTAATTTAATCATTTGTCGCTCCCATTTTCAGCCTGTTCAGCGTTATCGGCGCTATTTACTGAAGGTGAGATAACCTTAAGACGAGAGGATGCTAGCTCTCTGAAGGTACTGTAGCTTGATAGCACGGAGGGGACATCAACTACTACTTGTAGGTCTTTTATAGAGTCCAAGGTTGCAAGATTAGCTTTGGTAGCCTCAGAGGAGGCATCATAGTATCCTTGGATTAGCTCTATGGCTTGATTGATATTGCTCTTATAGGAGGCAGCATCGCTTTGAGTGAGGCTTTGCTTGGCAAGTAGCAGTAGGGCACGAATGTTCTCACGCAGAGTTTCTTCCTGAGCTGAGGATAAAAACTCTGAGAGCGCGTGATCATCACGGCGACGGATCTCAATAAAGCGTGAGGAGAAGTCCTTGACCGCACGCCACAAATTGCTCTGCCAGTTGCTAATATCTGATACTAAGCCGCTATCCTCTTGCTTAAGCTTATTTTTAGCACCAAAGCTATCATCCATGCCATTTAAGGTCATGGCACTTAGGTTTTCACAGACGCTATCTAGCTTAAAGAGGATCCCGCGCTTATCCACCGAAGGCACATTAGCAAGCTTAATTAAATCTGATGCTATAGCCTTGCGAATGGCGACAACCTCTTGATCCTCCATATTTAAAAGCAGGGCATCGGCATCCTTAAGACACCAGAGCGCAGAGGTGGTATCAGCTTGGAAAACGGCTGCTTGATAGGCTGAATTTACGAGGAAGTAGGCCTGCGCAAGCATCCAATCATTAGGATTGCGTTGCTCGTATTGCGAGAGCTTGAGGCTGGCATCTGCAAGCTTTTGATCGGTTACATCAAGGCGTGAGGATAAGGCTGCCATATCAGCCTTTAAGCTTTGATTCTCATCCTTAAGCTTATCATTAGTTTCAAGCAGGGTAGAGATGCGAGCGTTTTGCTCTGAGAAGGTTGCAAGAATTTTATCAGCACGATCGGCTGCATCCTGAGAAGAAGCCTTAACTGCGTTTGACTCAACTACAGCCTTGTTTAACTGCTCTGATAAGAAGAAGCCACCGGCGGCTGCTCCGGCAATTACTAAAACCGTCAAAGCCGTAAGTATGCTTACGCGTCCTTTGACCTGCTGTAGCTGCTGCGGGAGATCTTTTGGTGCAACCTTAGTATTATTAGTAGTGGTAACAGCTTGAGAGCGTTGTGCCTGCTCTTCCTTTTTTAAGGCTTCAGCCTGCTCTTCAATTACCTGAGCCTCAGCCTCTAATTTAGCACTCAGCGCTTCTTGCTTATCGTTACTGGTGTTGTCCTGCATGTGACACCTCAAAATTGAAAATTCGGGGCAATGAGATCCTTTTATCTGCTTGTAAGAATAATAGCTTACATCATGCCACTACTGATTTTAGCACAGCCAAAAGTTACAAAGTTTCGATGCGCTTGCAAAAGCAAGCTAAAGCACAGATGAGTATAATAGGAACGTTCAAGCTAAATAAAACTCACATGCAAATCACCAAAGAAGAAGCCTCTTTAAGATACGAGCGCTATATAGCCTTCAATGAAGAACGTCTGTCTGCGGCCAAGGAGGTCATGGATAGGCGTACGCGCAATATTTTTGAGCAGGTACCGGTGATACTGCATTACAACGATCCGCATATCCCAGGCTTTAGAGCAAAAGACATTCCCTATGGCATCGATGGCTTTAAGCCAAATGCTTATCAAAGCGCTTGGCTTTCAAGGTTAGGGGTCGATCCTACAAAGCCCTCCTCAGGTAAACACAGTATTAAGGCCCTTTATTGCATGGGATCGACGGCATCCATTGGCCAGGGCAAGGCTTCAGATTTGGATCTGTGGGTATGTGTGGGATCTGATCTCTCTGATGACGAAACCGCCACACTGCGCGATAAATGCTCCTTTATTACCTCTTATGCCGCATCGTTAGGAGTGGAGGTAAATTTATTTATTACTCCCGAGGATCGCTTTACGCGCGGAATGTCTGGTGAGATGGACACTGAGGATTGTGGTAGTGCGCAGTCACTCTTTTTATTAGATGAGTTTTATCGAAGCTCCTTGAGGATCTGTGGACGCTGTATTATCTGGTATTTGATCTCTCCAGATGAAGAGCTTAAGGATTATCGAAAAGCGGTAGAGGCTTTGCAACAAAGTGGCTTTGGGCGTGCTGATCTCTGGTTTGATTTTGGCTCAATTACCAAAAGCTCCCCCTCTGAATACTTTGGCTCAGGCTTGTGGCTTTTGTATAAGGGTATCGACTCTCCCTTTAAGGCCGTTTTAAAAAGTCTTTTGATGGAGGCCTATGCTGCCAATTATCCAAGTGTGGAATTGGTATCTCTGCAGTTTAAGCGTCAGCTTTTTAAAAATATTCGTAGTGGCCTTGGGGTTGATGCTTATTTTTTGATGTATCGCAATGTGGCGATTTATTTAAAAGCTATTGCAGATTTTGAGCGCTTGGAGCTCGTGCGCCGTTGCTTTTATTTAAAGATAAGCAATGCCTTAGAGGGTATGCCCGAATGCAAGCAAAAGCAGGTACGCATAAGATTACTACGTCGTCTGTGCATGCTGTGGAAATGGAATTTTAGATCGCAGGATGCGCGCGATATTTTAAAAAAGCGCAGTGTGGAAGATGTTTTAAAGACAGAGCAGCAGCTCTTTGATTCCTTCATGAAAAGCTATAAGGCGCTTTTAGGCTTTTCAGTATCCCATGGTATTGAGTATGCAATTACCTCCGATGATGCTGGAGTGTTATCAAGAAAGCTCTATGCTGCCTATGACTGTTATGCAGGAAAAATTTTGCATTTAAGTCGCTCGCTCTTAGGCTCGATAACTCAAAAAAAGCTTTATTTCATTTATACCGGCGATAATAGACTGTGCTTTAAGGGCTGGCACGTATATGCATCAGCCGATCCCTTTGCCCTCCTTGAAACTGGTGAAATCTATTCTTGCAAAACTCTTACTGAAGCAGTCGTTTGGTGCGTATATAACGGTATCTGCGATCATGAAACTAGGATAATCTGCAAGGGGCCTGAGAATTCATCCTTGCAAGCTAAGGTAAATCGCCTTGTCGATCAGCTTTTAGATTTCTTTGAAAAGGCTGATTTAAATGTAGTGCAGCAGGATCTCTCGCGTACGCGTCGTTTAAGAGAGTGTTTGGCCTTAATTAATTTTGAGCAGGATGAAACCGCAGATGCGACTATTTCTGTGGGTGCTGCCGAGGGCACATCCTTAAGCTGTGGCCATGATAAGCGTTGCTTGATTGGCTCGGTGGCGGCGGTTACGGTTAATTCCTGGGGCGAGGTTAATTGTCATCATTTTGCCAACGGCGCGCAGGGAGTGGTGGAGCTTATGACTTATGTGATGCGCCAAAACGCTAAGGATGAAATTGATAGCTCTTTAGTTAAGCGCACCACCTTTTACTCCTGCTCTATAAACTGCGGTGAGCTTATTCGCTATGACTTAGAGGAGCTATTGCGTGAGCTTGCCTGGTGTGCGCTTGATAGTGACTCAAGCTATAGCTTTGAGGTGGGCACTGAGACCTATACTGCTAAAAACTCAGGCTCGCGTGGTATTTCCATTACCCGTCACTCTCCCTTTGGCACGGTGGATATTACGGTGCTTACCCGTTATGGCATGCGTCCTGAGTATGCGCTACAAGTGCCAATGGCGGTTGAATCTAGTGCTTCAATTGGTATTACGCAGTATTTCTTTGCCCCGCTTAGAGAGAAAGGGCATTGGGATATATATGTTGCTGATGAGCAAAATAAGGTGATGGTGTATAGAGATTACATAGGATCCCGCTCAGAGCTCGTGAATGCGGTGAATCGCTTTGTCACACGCCAGACTGAGGATCATACGAATTATGCAGTGAACTTTAATTTGCCGCAGTATTTTGTGCTTTCGCATGATTTTCGCTCCATTCATCCCTTCTCAATTAGGCTGTAGACAGTATTTATAATTGCGTCGTGAATGTGCGCTTGATTGGTAAAATTAAGTAACAGCTATGTTCGTGTTATAGTTTACAGATTGTGAATTTATATTCGTCAGGGGTAAGTTAAAGCTTCTGCCGACGATAGCTCAAAGCTTAAGCTTTGGAGAAAATTTTATGAATTTTAAGTTATTTGCAGTGCTTATGCTTTCATCCTTTATTGCAGGCTGTGGTATTAAGGGACCCTTATATATGCCACCTGAGGATGATAGCGCCGTGGTTGCTGATGAGGAGCCTGTAGCTCAGGTAGCTCCTTCAAATGAGACAGCAACTACCGATGCTGATGCTCAAGAGAGTGCTAATGTCAGTGCTAATGACGAAGCCCTATCTGATGCAGATAAGGTAAGCTCTGCTCTTAACAGCACCAATGTAGGCGATAAGGCCTCTGCTACCACCAGATAATCAAAAGCTCGGAGATAAAAATGGATTTCTTTAATTTTAAAAATGGCAGCCTGTTTGCAGAGGATCTAGAGGTAAAAGCTCTAGCAGAGCAATATGGTACTCCCCTCTACATCTATTCTAAGGCTACCTTAGAGCGTCATTACAACTCCTTCGAGCGCGCCCTGTCCCGTATTCCTCACTTGGTCTGCTATAGTGTTAAGTCAAACTCCAATTTAGCTCTAATTCATTTGATGGCTAAGCTTGGATCTGGTTTTGATATTGTCTCCGAAGGTGAACTTCGTCGTGTGATCGCTGCAGGTGGTGATCCATCAAAGACTGTGTTCTCAGGTGTTGGCAAAACTGAGGCTGAGCTTGAGTTTGCGCTAAAGTCTGGTATTCGCTGCTTAAATGTGGAGTCTGCAGAAGAGCTCCAAGCAGTATCTGCCGTAGCCGCACGTCTTGGTGTAAAGGCCCCGGTCGCACTTCGTATCAATCCTGATGTGGATGCTAGAACCCTTCCTGCAATTTCCACCGGTCTTAAGAATAATAAGTTTGGTATCTGCACCGATGAGGCCTATGAGCTTTATTTAAAGATGGCGCAGGATCCTAATTTACATGTTGCCGGTATTGATTGTCATATTGGCTCCCAAATGACCTCCTGTGTACCTATTTTAGAGGCTGCAGATAAAATAATTGCCTTCTATAAGCGTTTGCAGGCTGCTGGTATCTATGTTGATCATATCGATTTAGGCGGTGGCTTAGGTGTTACCTATGATGATGAGCTCCCTCCTTCACCTGATGATTTCTTTGATGGTATTTGTGAGCGCTTTAAGAGCTTAGATTGCGCACTTTATATTGAGCCTGGCCGTGCTATGGTAGCCAATGCTGGTATTTTGGCTTGTAAGGTAGTTTATAAGAAGCACAATGGTGATAAGCAGTTCTTAGTAACTGATGGAGCCATGAACGATCTTATCCGTCCTGCACTATATAACGCTCATATGACTATCGTAAATGCCACCGAGCATGCAGAAGATCCCATCAAATATGATGTAGTTGGTCCTATCTGTGAGTCTGATGATTTCTTAGGCAAGGATAGAATGCTTGCAGCTAATGTGGGTGATGTCTTAGCCGTACGTGGCGCTGGTGCTTATGGTAGCTCCATGTCATCAAACTATAATTCACGCCGCCTTGCAACCGAGATCTTGGTAGATGGCACTAAATCTCATGTAGTACGCAAGCGTCAGAGCTTTGAGCAGATGATGGAACTTGAGCAGATCGTTGACTAAGGATAGAAAGATGCTATTGAAATTTACCAAGATGCAGGGACTTGGCAATGACTTCATGGTGGTCAATGCCGTAACCCAAAAGTTTTTCTTTAGTCCAGAGCTTATTAAAAAGCTAGCCGATCGCCATTTTGGTATTGGCTTTGATCAGTTGTTAGTAGTTGAGCCTCCTTATGATCCTGAGGTTGATTTCCACTATCGCATTTTCAATGCCGATGGCTCTGAGGTACAGATGTGTGGCAATGGCGCCCGTTGCTTTGCCCGCTTTGTGCTTGATCATGGATTAATCAATAAAAAAGAGATCAACGTTACCACGGTATCAGGACGTCTTAAGCTTATTGCCAATGATGACGGTACGGTCACCGTAAATATGGGCGCGCCAAACTTTGCCCCCTCTGCCTTGCCCTTTAATGCAAAAGAGGAAAAGGATAGCTATGATCTAAGCTTAGATGACGGCACTGTAGTTGCAGGTGGCGCCGTTTCTATGGGTAATCCTCATTTCGTAACCTTCTGGGATGATGTGAAGACTGCTCCTGTGGAAAGCCTAGGCCCTCAGCTTGAAAGTCATAAGGATTTCCCTGAGCGCGTAAATGTTGGCTTTGCTCAGGTAACCTCTGAGCATTCCTTAAATTTGCGTGTATTTGAGCGTGGCTGTGGTGAAACTCTAGCTTGTGGCTCAGGTGCCTGCGCGGCGGTGAGTGTGGCCATCAAGCAGGGTAGAGTTAAATCTCCAGTAACCGTAAATTTAAAGGGTGGCACCTTAAAGCTTTCTTGGGATGGCAAGCAAGGTCCTGTAATGATGTCCGGAGATGCCGTGCGTGTCTATGAAGGAAGCATCATTATCTAATGGCGCTAGTTGAGGACGCACAGGATTTTATTTCCTACCTTTTGCATGAGAAGCGCTATAGCGCTAAGACAGCAGATGCCTATGAGAGAGTGATGCATAAAGCAATTGCCGCACTCTCATCTGAGGCACCCGATGTTAGCTCATGGGATAAGGTAGGACAGCGGGAGATGCGCATTTTAGCGCGCGAGTTTAATTTTGGTGTGGATGCCAATACCTTAAGCTCGACCTCGGTTGCGCACGATCTCTATGCGTTGAGCTCTTTTTTTAAATTCATGCTAGCTAAGGGGAGACTTGAGAGCTCTCCTTTTAGCTATATCAAAGCCCCCAAGGTAAAACGTCCGTTACCTAAGATCTTGACTTTAAACGAGCTCAATACTCTTTTAAGCTTTGCGCCTCAAAATAAATTCCAAATAAGAGATCTGGCAATAGCAGAGCTTTTATTCTCTTCAGGCCTGCGCGTATCTGAGCTTACTTCTTTACAGCTTACAGATTACAATGCCGCAATTTCTGAGGTGAGAGTTACAGGTAAGGGCAATAAAACGAGAGTTGTTCCAGTAGGCACTCAGGCAATAACAAAAATCGGTGCTTATCTTAAAATACGTGATGAATTTGAGCCTCAGGATGATGCGCTTTTTTTAAGTCGCCTAGGCCGTGGCATGACCACGCGGGCTGTTGAGCAAAATCTGCAGAAGCTAGCGTATAGCGCAGGACTTAATATTGAGCTTTTTCCACATAAGCTTCGACACTCCTTTGCCACTACCTTAGTTGAGCATGGGGCTGATCTAAGATCAGTGCAGGAGATGCTAGGACATTCATCGCTAGCGGCTACGCAAATTTATACTAATCTTGATTTTGCTCATCTGCGCAAGGTATACAATGCCGCGCACCCTCGTGCATTAATGAAGAAAGGGCAGAAAGATCCCAAGGATCCTAAATGATATTTTTCAAAGGCTTAGCAGGCCCAATTAAAGCTTTGTCCTTCGATCTTGACGATACTCTCTATGACAATGTGCCGGTGATATCTCGAGCTGAAAGGCTTTTTTCTAAGTATCTATGCGAGAAATATGCTTTAAAAGAGGAAGCCTCCGATCCTGCCTTTTGGTCAGCTATGCGTAAGGCTTTGCTAAAAAAGGATAGTCGCTATGAAAGTGATATGACGCTATGGCGTACTCACTCCATCATGCATGGCTTAAAATCCTTGGGAATTGCAATTAGTGAGGCTGATGCGCATGAGCAGGCCTTACACTTTATCCGTATTCGCTCGGAGCTTACGGTGCCACAAGCCTCTTTAACATTATTAGCAGATCTGAGGCAACGCTATCCCATCGCGGCCCTATCCAATGGCAATTCTGATTTAAAGCAGGATGGCTTAGAGTGCTATTTTGATATAGATTTGCGCCCTTGCTTTAATGGCCCATTGTGTAAGCCTAAGCCTGATCTCTTTTTATTAGCAGCGCAAAAGCTTGGGGTAAAACCTTGTGAAATGCTGCATATAGGAGATGATCCTATAACGGATATCAAGGGTGCAGTTGATGCAGGATTAAATGCTGCTTGGCTTGTAAATGGAATTGCTGGTAAGAATGCAGGCTTTGAGGCTATTAGAGTCTTACCGCACCTTGTTTTAAATGATCTTGAAGAATTACGTACTTTGCTCCTTTAGGTGAGTTATGGCTAATAAGAATTCTGAATTTTTACTTAAGGGACTAAACGAACAGCAATGTGATGTAGTAAGTGCTCCCTTGCAGAATATGTTGATCGTGGCTGGTGCTGGTACTGGCAAGACTAGAGTGCTGGTATCGCGCATCGCTTGGCTTTTGAAGGTTGAGAATATTCCTGCACGCTCCATTATGGCCGTGACCTTTACCAACAAGGCCGCTGCGGAAATGGAATCACGTATTAACATGCTTGTTGGAAACGAGGGCTTGCATTCAATTTGGTGCTCCACCTTTCACTCCATGTGCTTAAGAATTTTGCGTGCCTATTCCTCAAGAGCTAATCTTCCAAATAATTTCTCTATTCTAGATGGTGAAGGGCAAAAGCTACTTGCTAAGCGCATCGAGGTTGAGATGGATATCGATGTTAAGGAATATAAGCCTGCGCAGATAGTTGGAATTATTTCAAAGCTTAAAGAGCGCGGACTTCGCGCTAGTGACTTTGTAAAAAAACACGACGGCTCAAGTGCCTTGCAAAGAGTGATTGCTAGAGTTTATCCCGCCTATGAGCAAAGCTGTAATAAGGAAGGCTTGGTTGATTTCTCTGAGCTCTTGTTGCGAGTTAAGGAGCTATTGCAAAATAATCAGGATCTGCGCGAGCTACAGCATCGACGTTTTAAGGAAATTCTGGTTGATGAGTTTCAGGATACTAGCTCCTTGCAATACGAGCTCTTAAAGCTTATTGCAGGACCTGATACGCATATCTTGGTAGTTGGTGATGATGATCAGTCAATTTATGGCTGGCGTGGCGCTGAAATTACCAATATGAAGCATTTTTCTGAGGAGTTTAAGGACGTAAAGGTCTATGCGCTGATGCGTAACTACCGCTCAAGACAGAATATCTTGGATGTGGCTAACGCTATCATTTCAAAGAATGATGAGCGCATGGTGAACAAGTCTTTGGAGGGAGTTAAGGGATCTGGCTCTCCTGTGCAGATCATAAATTGCGTTAGTGGCTATTATGAAAGCTACAACGTAGTAAAACTCATCGCCGATCTTATTGATGATGGAGTAAATGCACGAGATATTGCGGTGCTTTATCGTAATAACTCCCTATCAGCTCCTATTGAAGCCGAGCTTTCTACCAGAGGTATTAGCTATGCCGTGTATGGAGGCTTGAAATTCTTTGATCGTGCTGAGGTGCAAGATGCCTTAGCCTATTTGAGAGTTCTTTTAAATGAAGCTGATGACACTGCTTTATTGCGCATTATCAATGTGCCTTCACGTAAGATCGGTCCTAAGGTAGTAGAGAGTCTTAGGAAGATAGCCACCGATCGCCAGTGCTCTATCATGCAGGCCGTACGTCTTATTAGACAATATGGTGAGGAGAAGGGCGCACCTAAGGAATTAAGCTCCCTTGCCAAAAAATTACGCGCCTTCTCAACGCTTTATGAGGAGCTTACGGAATATCGTCGTAGCGCCGAGACCTTGGCTGAGTTTATCAAGGAAGTAATTAATAAGTCTGGACTCTATGAAATGTACCGACTTAAGGATGAGAAGGAAGAGCGTGGCAAGTATGACAATCAGCGTCATTTAAACTTGGAGCAGCTAGTATCTAATGCCGTAACTTTTGAGGAAAGAGCATTAAATAGAGAGTCCGATCTCGATGACTATCTTGATCTCCCAGTAGATAGTGCAGATGCTTTGCAGGAGAGTGATCGCCTGCTTGATTTCTTATCTACCGTATCTTTAGCTGCTGGAACTGAAATTACTGGTAATGGCAGTGACGAGAGCGTACCTAATGCAGTTAACCTCATGACTATTCACTCAGCTAAAGGCCTTGAGTTTAAATATGTATTCTTAATTGCCTTTGAGAATGGAACCTTGCCTTCTGCCCGATCGGAGCGTGATGGCAATATCTCTGAGGAAAGGCGCTTGGCTTATGTAGGAGTTACTCGTGCAATTGAAAAGCTTTATATTTCCTATGCTAAAGAGCGCTTGATGTATGGACAGATGGAGTACGCTGGTCCTAGCGTATTTTTGCGTGAGCTAGTCAATGAGTTTCAGGGGCGTAGTGCTGATGAACGACCCTTTGAGATTTGTCGGTAATTAGGCCAAAAAGGGCAGAAAATCCATGAATGAGCCATAAGATTGTGATATCATAGCGCCCGATCCCCACAGGGGCTCTTCCTGCCGGAGCTTTTTTCACGGTCCGGCTTTCAGATAAATCCCGGAATTAATCTAAATTTCCCAAGATTATATTAGGCTGGTACGGTGTTGTACGGCCTGCGACTTTTGATAGTTGTATTTTGACCAACTTATGAATCTAAACGACCTCAAGATTATGCCAGTCCCTGAACTGGTGGCCATGTGTGAGCAAAATGGCATCGAGAACACTGCTCGTATGGGCAGAAAAGAGATTATCTTCCAGATCTTAAAGGCATGTGCCAAAGCCGGTGAAGATATATATGGTGAAGGTGTTATTGAGATCCTTCCTGATGGTTTTGGTTTCCTGCGTAGCGCTGACAGCTCCTATTTAGCAGGCCCGGATGATATCTATGTTTCTCCAAGCCAGGTTCGCCGCTTCAACTTACGCACCGGCGATTCTATCTCTGGCAAGATTCGTCCTCCTAAAGACGGTGAACGCTACTTTGCTCTCTTAAAGGTTGATTCCGTCAATTTCGACAAGCCTGAAAACTCCCGCAACAAGATCCTCTTTGAAAACCTCACCCCTCTATTTGCTACCTCCAGAATGCGCCTTGAGTTAGGTAATGGTTCCAAGGAAGACTTAACTGCTCGTGTTATCGATCTAGTCGCTCCTATTGGTAAGGGCAACCGTGGTCTGATCGTCGCTCCTCCTAAGGCTGGTAAAACCATGCTCCTCCAGAACATGGCTCACTCCATTACCTCCTTATATCCTGAGTGCATTTTGATCGTGCTCTTAATCGATGAGCGTCCTGAAGAAGTTACCGAGATGAAGCGCATGGTTAAGGGTGAGGTTGTAGCCTCCACCTTCGATGAGCCTGCAACTCGTCACGTTCAGGTAGCAGAGATGGTCATCGAGAAGGCTAAGCGTTTGGTTGAGCACAAGCGTGATGTCGTGATCCTAATGGATTCCATCACTCGTCTTGCCCGTGCCTATAATACCGTGATCCCTTCATCTGGTAAGGTCTTAACCGGTGGTGTTGATGCCAATGCCTTGCAGCGTCCTAAGCGTTTGTTCGGTGCTGCTCGTAATGTTGAAGAGGGTGGCTCACTTACTATTATCGCTACTGCCTTGGTTGATACCGGTTCTAAGATGGATGAGGTTATCTACGAAGAGTTCAAGGGTACTGGTAATATGGAATTGCAGTTAAGCCGCAAGATCTCTGAAAAGCGTGTCTATCCTGCAATTGACGTTACCCGCTCTGGTACTCGTCGTGAGGAATTGCTTACTACTCCTGATGAGCTCTCTAAGATGTGGGTACTGCGTAAGTTCTTACATCCTATGGGTGAGATCGAGGCTATGGAGTTCTTAATCGACAAGCTTTCGATGACTAAGACTAACGCCGAGTTCTTCGAGGCAATGAAGCGCGTTTAACTAAATGGCGGTCCTCAAGGGGGCCGCTTTTTTTAAGTAGTTTTTTATCATGACTAATATTCTGCTTTTATGCGGTGGCGACGGTGCCGAGCACTCCGTATCCTTAGTATCTGCTGACTTTTTAGAGACTAAGCTTAAGGAAACTGCTGATTTCAACGTATTGCGTGCTGAGATCCATAATCATCAGTTCCAGCTTCAGGGCACTTGTGGCTCTTTTGATGCTGAGGGCAATTTCTGCTACAACAATGAAAAATTCCATGTAGATTGTGTAGTGCCCTGCATTCATGGCATTCCTGGCGAGACTGGTGATATTCAGTCCTTCCTTGATATCTTAAACATTCCCTTCATTGGCTGTGGATCTGAGGCCTCCCGTAATTGCTTTAACAAGATCACCACTAAGCTATATTTAGATGCCTTGGGTATTCCTAACTCTCCTTTCGTGATGCTTCCTCTTAATAATGAAGAGTATCAGCAAAAGGCCTTAGAGTTCTTTGATAAATATCAGGATGTCTATGTAAAAGCCGCATCTCAGGGTTCATCTGTTGGCTGCTATCATGTAACCGCTAAAAATGAGCTTTTAGAGAAGGTAGCAGAAGCTTTTACTTATAGCTCTGAGGTAATTTTAGAGAAGAACATCGTTCATCGTGAGCTTGAGTGTGCAACCTATGAAACCGATGAAGGCCTAGTAGTCACAAGACCTGGCGAGATCATTATGCCTGAGAACGTGTTCTATACTTATGAAGAAAAATACTCTAAGGATAGTGGCACTGTTACTACTGTTGAGCCACAAGATCTTGATGAAAAGGTAGTTGCAGAGATTCAGGAAATGGCTCGTCGTGCCTTCATTGGCTTGAAGCTTCGCGATCTCTCCCGCATCGATTTCTTCTACTCAAAAGAAGATGGCGTGCTTATTAATGAGATCAATACCTTCCCAGGTGAGACTCCTATTTCCATGTTCCCAAAGCTTCTTGAGCATCATGGGGATAACATGGTTGATTTCCTAGCGCAGGCAGTAAGACGCGCAATTAGAAATCGTAAGCAATAATCCTCTCAAATCTTTAACCAAAAACAAAAAAGCGGGGCTATTCCCCGCTTTTTCAAAGCAATTCGCTGTTAAATAAAGCCTTCAATAAAGCTCTTGATAGCGTCCTTGGGCATAGCACCAACCTGCTTGCCAACCACCTCACCGTTCTTGTAAACAAGCAAGGTAGGAATTGACATAACGCCTAGCTTTCCTGCATAGCCGCTGTTCTGATCGATATCGATCTTGACGAATTTAACGTTGCTCATTTCCTCGGAAAGCTCATCAAGGCTAGGGGCAATCATTTTGCAGGGACCGCACCAAGTGGCCCAAAAATCAACAAGTACAGGGATCTCTGACTTGATGACTTCCTGCTCAAAATCATCGTCGCTGATGTGTAGAACTTTACTCATAGAAAATTAAACTCCAGTTGTTTTTAATGTTCAGATACTAACACGGCAGACCTAAGTCTGCCGCATTATATGATATAAATTCCTAACTACTGCTATTGGAGCTCTTATTTAGAGATGACAAAGTCACCAGTTAGGGGACGTTTGAAGATGTGCTTTGAGAGCCAATTGAGTACGGCTCCATAGATAGGTACAAAGATAGTAAGGTTTGCCGCAACCTTAACCGCGTAATCAAAGGTCGCAAGCTCAAACCAGTGCTCAGCCATAAAGGGCACCGGGCAGGCCACAAAGGCTACAGCAAAGAATACATAGGTATCTAAGAGGTTACCAAAAATGCTTGAGGCAACCGGAGCTGGCCACCACTTAGGCAATCTTCTTAAGCGTTGGAATACCAGGATATCAGCAAGCTGTCCGAGCACATAGGCAGAGAAGGATGCCAAGGCAATGCGGAAGACAAACATGGAGAAGGTATTAAGTGCAGATAGTCCCTGATAATCACCTTGCTCAAAGATGGTACCGACGATATAGGAGAGTATCAAGGCCGGGAGCATTGCATAGAAGACAATGCGACGGGCGCGATGCTGTCCGTAAATTCTCGTGGTGAGATCGGTTGCAAGGAAGATGAAGGGATAAGTAAAGGTACCGACAGTAGTATTCAAGCCAAAGATGGTGAACGGGATCTGCACAGCATAGTTACTTAACACTATGATGAAAATATGGAAAAACCAAAGCTTTTTAAAAGGGAAAGAAATATCGATCATGATTTTCGTTTCAGGAAATTAACAAATTGTAAAAAAAGAACCTATCTGACGAGCAGACGGCGTCATTCTACTCTGATTTATTGCAAGATAGCGTAAAATCGTATCTTAAAGTGAATTTAGATTTTGGATAATTACTCATGAGCGCAAAAGCAGATCTCGTCTTAATTGATGGTTCATCCCTTCTCTATCGTGCCTACTATGCAGCTAAGGGCGGTTTTACAACTAAAAGCGGGATCCCTACAGGTGTCACCTTGCTGATGACGAACATGCTACGTCGTATTATCGCAAGCTATGAAAATACTCCCATGATCATCGTCTTCGATCACAAGGGTAAGAACTTTCGTTTCGATCTCTATCCTAAGTATAAAGCCACCCGCAAACCTATGCCTGATGAGCTTAAGATCCAGCTTGAGTCTGTAAAAAAATTGGTCAAGGGCTTGGGTTTACCCTTAGTTAGCGTTGCTGGGGTTGAGGCTGATGATGTCTTAGGTAGCTATGCTGTCATCGCTAATAAAAGGGGACTGCAGACAGTTATTTGCACCGGTGATAAGGATTTGGCGCAATTGGTAACTGATAAGGTAACTCTTTTAGATACCATGAATAACAAGTCCTTCGATGTGGCTGCTGTTAAAGCCAAATTTGGCGTAGGACCTGAGCATATAGTTGATTACTTAGCCTTAAAGGGTGATGTAGCCGATAATATTCCGGGTATGAAAGGCTGTGGCGATAAAACTGCAGTAATTCTTGTTAATGGCTTAGGTGGCGTTGAGGATATTTATAATAACCGCGATAAGATTATTACCTTAGATTTTCATGGATGTAAGACCTTCAAAGCAAAGTATGAAGCTGCTATTGAGACAATTAGACTCTCCTATGCCTTAGCCTCAATTAAGCTTGATGTACCTCTGCCTCTTGCCATCGAGGATGTAAAACCTCCGGTGATGGATGTTAAGGCCTTGCTCGATCTTACAGAAGAGTTGGAATTTAAGCGCCTCCATGATGAGCTCATGCAGTATTCATTGCTAGAAGCTATAAATAATCCTGTTGTAAAGCCTGAAGTTGCCGATGCAGCCCCTAGATCTCAAATATTGGCACCGGTATTTAATACCGCACCTGTCGATTTTAAATCTTATGGCACCAATGCCCGTTTGGTATTAACGGAAGCTGATCTTGAGGAGCTGATAAAAGAAATCTTAGCAGCCGGGCTTATTGCACTTGATACTGAGACTACCTCTTTGCGTACGGAGGAGGCTAAGCTTGTGGGTATTTCCATAAGCTCTAAGGAGAAAACTGCTTGGTATATCCCATTAGGTCACAGCTATATAGGAGTTCCTGCGCAGTTGCCTGAGGATCTCGTGCTAAAGCGTCTTGATGAGGCTTTAAACTCAGGAAACGTGAAGCTTATTGGCCAGAATATTAAATACGACATGCTGGTTTTAAGCCGCCATGGACTTAGCATCAATTTAGATAATGTAGTAGCTGATACTATGGTAATGGCTCATCTTTTAGATTCCTCGCAGGGATTATCTATGGATGAGCTTGCCTTGCGCTTTTTAAACTATAAAGCTATCAGCTATGATGATGTAACCGGTAAGGGCCGTAAGCGTATTAGCTTTAGTGAGGTTACCTGCGAGAGGGCTTGTGAGTACTCAGGTGAGGATGCGGAGGTTACGCTTCATCTATATAACACCTTCGCGCCCATGATTAATGCAGTAACTACTCTTAAAAAAACATTTGATGAAATGGAGATGCCCATAGTTAAGGTGCTCTTTAAGATGGAGCGTTTGGGCGTTTGTGTAGATAAAAATGTGCTCGCTGAGCAAAATAAGATCCTATCTGCTGAGAAGGCGCAGATGCAACAGGATGTCTATACCTCTGCAGGGGAGACATTTAATATCTCCTCACCTAAGCAGCTAGGAGAGGTCCTCTTTAAAAAGCTGGCTATCCCTTATCCTAAAAAACATAAGGAAGGTGCCTCCTATTCAACTGCTGAGGAAATTTTAGAGGCCATAGCAGGGGATTATGACATTGCGAATTTGGTATTAAGATACCGTGAGCTCTCAAAGCTTATCTCAACTTATACCGAGAAACTTCAGACCTTAATTGATCCTAGCAATTCGCGTATCTATACCTCCTTTAATCCTGCAGGAACTGTTACCGGCCGTCTATCATCCTCTGATCCTAATTTGCAGAATATTCCGGCACGTACTCACGAGGGCAAGCTTATTCGTAAGGCCTTTATCGCAGCTCCTGGCTATAAGCTGATCTCTGCTGACTACTCTCAAATTGAGCTGCGTCTTATTGCGCATATTGCCAAGGATGAGGGACTTATCAGTGCCTTTAATGCAGGTCACGATATTCACCGTGCCACGGCTGCCGAGGTTTTAGGTAAGAGCATTGATGAGGTAACTCCTGAGGAGCGATCTCGCGCTAAGGCTACTAACTTTGGCTTGATGTATGGCATGGGTGCCTTTGGTCTTAAGCGTCAAACAGGCATGAGTATGGAGGAGGCTAAGCATTATATTGACATCTATTTCTCACGCTATCCGCGTATTCATGAGTATATGGAAAAGACTAAGGCCTTTGCCCGTGAGCATGGCTATGTAACTACTATTACTGGTCGTGAAATTGCCATCCCCAATATCGCCTCAATAAATCAGATGGCACAGCGTGGTGCGGAACGCGCGGCGATCAATGCGCCTATGCAGGGTAGTGCTGCTGATATTATTAAGCTTGCGATGATTAAGATCCAAAATTGGATTGATACCTTAGCTAAGGATACTGTGCTCATGACGGTACAGGTGCATGATGAATTGTTATTTGAGGTTAGGGATGATTTTGTCGATGAGGCAAAAGCCAAAATTAAGGAGATGATGGAGGGCGTGTTTAAGCTCTCAGTGCCCCTTGAGGTAGGTATTGAGGCTGCCTCTAACTGGGGAGATGCGCATTAGAGCAGATCTTGTAAAGGCTTTTCAATAAGCTCTATTGAATTTTCATCAATTTTTACAAAGCTATAATTATTGCCCCATGCACCAAGCGCCAAACGCTGAAGGCTTGGGGTATTTTCATCCTGATGACGTCCAAAAATATGGAAGTGTCCATGAATGAGGAGGTCGCAGTGATGCTCCTGCAGTAATTTGCCAGCAGGTCCATTTTTTAAATCAAAGATGCTGTCATCAGCCTTGCGGGAGGCCTCAAGTTGCGCACTATCACTTCTTACCTTTTGCCCAATCCTTTTTCTAAGAGATAGAGGGAGCATAAAGAAAATTGCTCTGGCGATAGGATTTAGGCATAGGGCGCGAAAACGCATAAAGGTTTTGTCATCAGCACAGAGTATATCGCCGTGGATTAATAGCGCCTGACCTTCAGGTGTATTAAAAATAAAGCTATGAGGCAAAAGCTTCATGCCAAAGAAGCTAGCGGCCTTCTTATTTACGAGATAGTCGCGATTTCCACATTGGAAGGATACCTCTACTCCTCTTTTCTTAAGAGTTGCAAAGTCGTGCTGTAGTCTTTTTAGGAGGGGATCATCCTTATCAACCCCCACGAAGAAATCGAAGAAGTCTCCGGCGATAATAAGAGCTGAGCCTGCTTCAATTTTAAAAATGAAGCTTTCAAAGGCCTGAATGAGCTCAGGCCTTTTTAAGGATAAGTGCAGATCAGAGATGATAAGACACTTTGACAAGGGGATTAGTCCTCGATGGTGGCCTCGATGATTTCGATGGTCTCACGAGGTACATCGCTGTGAGGGAAGCGAGTTTCAGTGCGGACGCCTTCAATCTTCTTAACTACGTCCATGCCCTCGACAACCTTACCAAATACAGCATAACCCCAGCCGTCAACATCCTTAGAGCGGAAGTTTAGGAAGCCGTTGTCTACAGTGTTGATAAAGAACTGTGCAGTAGCAGAATGGGGCTCCATGGTACGAGCCATAGCAATAGTACCAACGTTGTTCTTAAGGCCGTTATCAGCTTCATTAACAATAGGATCATCAGTAGGCTTCTGAGTAAGATCAGCAGTCATACCGCCACCTTGGATCATAAAACCCTTGATAACGCGGTGGAAAATAGTGCCGTTGTAGAAGCCCTTTTTGACATAGTTTTCAAAGTTGGCGGAGGTTACGGGAGCATGCTCATGATCAAGCTCAATCTTGATGTTGCCCAAAGTGGTTTTAAGAAGGATCATCTAAAAATTCCTAGAAATTCTTAATAAAAAGTTTGTATTCAAGGAAAAGTCCTTGAAAGGTCTTTGCGCATTCTACCAAACGTTAGCGTGTAAATGCGGTAAAAACAGGACTTGAGGTGAAAATATAAAGGAAAAAGGGCGCTTTAGCGGGGCTAATGAAAGATAGCGTTTTCAACTTTTGAGGTTTAAAGCTATACTATTGGTTTCATTATTTTGTTTAATTATTAGGTACGGCAAATGCTTAGGATCCATAACTCCCTTACCAAGACCAAAGAGACCTTCACTCCCATTAACCCCGGCAAGATCGGTATGTATGTGTGCGGTGTAACCGTCTATGATCTCTGTCATATTGGTCATGCTCGTACCTTTGTAAACTTCGATGTGATCGTAAGATATTTGCGTTATAGCGGCTATGATGTCACCTATGTACGCAATATCACTGATATCGATGACAAGATCATTCGTCGTGCCAATGAACGTGGCATGACTACTAAAGAGCTATCTGAGCAGTTCATCGATGAAATGCATCAGGATTTTGATGCCTTGGGGATCAAGCGTCCTGATATTGAGCCTAAGGCTACTGAAAATATCGATGCCATTATTGATATCGTACAGCGCCTAATTGATGCAGGCCATGCTTATATTTCAGAGAACGGCGATGTCTGCTTCAAGATTGAGACCTTCCCTGAGTATGGTCGTCTCTCTGGCCAAAAGCTTGATGAGCTGCAGGCTGGTGCCCGAGTTGAAATTGCTCAAGGCAAGCACAGCCCTTTGGATTTTGTACTCTGGAAGATGAGTAAGCCTGGTGAGCCTGCTTGGCAATCACCTTGGGGCGAGGGCCGTCCTGGTTGGCATATTGAATGCTCGGCTATGAACAGTCGTTTCCTCGGTACCACCTTTGATATCCATGGCGGCGGCTCTGATCTGCTCTTCCCTCATCATGAAAATGAAATTGCTCAGTCCTGCTGTGCCTTTGATACTTCCTATGTAAATTACTGGATGCATTCAGGCATGGTGATGATCAATGAGCAGAAGATGTCTAAATCTTTGCACAACTTCTTTACCATCCGTGATGTCTTAAAGGAATATGATGCTGAAACTGTACGCTTCTTCCTTATGTCAGGTCAGTATCGCAGTGCCTTAAATTACTCTCAGGAAAATCTTGATAAGGCCCGTGCTGCTTTAACTCGTCTCTATACTTCTCTGAAAGGAGTTGATGCTATTAAGCCTGATATTGCAGATGATGAGTACACCTTAAAGTTTAAGGAGTATATGGATGATGATTTCAATACCCCAGGTGCCATTGCTGTGCTCTTTGATTTGGCCAAGCAGGTAAATAAGGAAAGTGGTGAAAAGGCTCAGAAGTTAGCCGGCCGTTTAAAGGAGCTTGCCTCTGTATTAGGTATCTTAGAGCAAGAGCCTGAGGCCTTTTTAAAGAGTGGTGCTAGCGTTTCTGATGGCTCATCTGATGATGTTGCTGAAATCGAAGCATTAATAAAAGAGCGAAATGACGCACGAAAAGCTAAAGATTGGGCCCGTGCTGATGCCGCTCGTGATAAGCTAAAGGCTATGAAGATCGAGCTTGAAGACGGTCCTAATGGTACTACTTGGCGTCGCGTTTAATGCCCGCATTTAATTGATTCTTAAAGCCGGATCTTCAAAAGGTCCGGTTTTTTTTACCCCAAAATAAGAGGAAGGCCCAATGTTTTTAGAGCAGGCGGAAATCCGTAATTTTAGAGGCATACGTGAACTTAAGGTAGATTTTGAAGAGGACAGCACCGTACTTATAGGTGAAAACTCTTGGGGTAAGTCATCACTCTTAAGAGCCCTGTGGATGGCATTAGGCTGTGGTGAAAAGCTGTGTGAGTTTGCCCGCGAGGATCTTTATATTCCCATTCCGCTATTAGATGAGACGGCTTCAGCTAATAATAATGTTGCCTTGCCGCCATCATCTGAGATAAAAGACTCTAAAGATCCCCTAATCGACTTTTATAAGGAGTACCGAGATCGTCGCGAGCGTAGATTGCAGGATGCTCAAGATGCCTTACTGGAGCTTGGGAATAATAACGATTATTACCAGCGTGAGTTTGAGTTTCGTAGGGCTGATACCTTTCGCGAAAAAGCAGAAAAAATTCAGTTTGATCTTATCTTTGCAGAGGGAACTGCAAGTTCTGATTTACTTGCATTAAAACAGCTGCGTAAGTTTTGGACCTATGGCGACGATGGTGTCTATCGTATACATTGGCGAATTAGCGCAAGTGAATGCAATGGCAATTTTAAGACCGAGCATGAGCTTTTATCGCGTGGTGGTGCTAGCTTTGATGAGCAACAGCGTGGTATTTTGACCATCATTAGATTAAATCCGGTATTGCGTATTCGTGATCAACGTATGGGAGCTTCCTCGCCTACTGACACAGCCCGTAATGAAAATAATGTTGACGGGATCTTTGATGCAATCAGTGACACTTTCACTAGGCATATTGCGATCCCTGCTTCGGAGATGAAGCTACAGCTTGAAAATATTGAGGAACTTTCACGACGTTATCTAGGAAACTATTCAGGTCCTAAGCTACTTACTACTAAGAGCAAGGGGCGTAATACTGATGTTTTAGGAAGACCTATTTCAATTGAAACCCTAGCCACCTTAAAACAGACCATGGAAAAGCCTGGTATTAATAAGGTTAAGGTTTTAACCATGTTGCTTGCAGGTGTGGTGTTATCCTCCAAGGGCGATCGCGAGCTATCAGATAAAGCCTCTCCCATTATCATCTTTGAGGATATTGAGGCCCGTTTCCATCCTTCACTGCTTTTATCCTTTTGGTCAATTATCGATTCGGTATCGGTGCAAAAGATTGTTACCACCAATTCAGGCGATCTGCTTTCTGCCATTCCTTTGCATGCCATAAGGCGACTTTATCGTGCCTATTACGATACCTGTAGCTATAAGTTTAATCCGCATGAGTTATCTCAAGACGATCAGCGCCGTATTGCCTTCCATTTACGTCTTAATAGACCTATGACCTTATTTGCCAGAACTTGGCTGTTGGTTGAGGGCGAGACTGAGATTTGGGTGATGTCGCAGGTGGCCGCTATTATGGGAATTGGCCTGCAATGTGAAGGCATTCGCTTAGTTGAATTTGCTCAATGTGGTTTATCACCAATCATTAAGCTTGCCCGTCAGCTCGGTATTGCCTTTTATGTGCTAACTGATGGCGATGAGGCCGGAGAGAAATACTGCAATACGGTTAGAACTTATGTTCCAGGAAAGCAGGTAAAGTCGCATCTTACTAAGCTTCCTGCCTTAGATACTGAGCATTTCTTATATGAAAATGGCTATTCTGGGGTATATCTAAAGTGCGCCGGCATCAAGGGCGCCTTAAGACCTGGTACTACTGAGAGTAAGGTTATCGATCTTGCCATTCGCAAGCATACCAAGCCCGGCCTTGCAATTGCGGTTATTGAGGAAATGCGTCGTCGTGGCGAGCGCGGGATCCCTGATTTATTAAAGGATATGGTAAGGAAGATCACTGCCTTAAGCCGTGGTGATTTTCTATAGGGCTTAAGTTTTATAGCAAAACTTGCAACAAAAAAGGCTTAGAGCGCATTTCTAAGCCATTTGCTAGGTGTGAAAGTTTTCTAGCTCTCTACACAAACAGCAGGCCTTATGAGGAACTGCAAAAAGCTTGCTTACTCCTCAAGTAGCCAATCTATGAGATTAAAAGATTTGATCCCCTCATAGGAGCTATCAAGGCCTGGCTCTAGAGATAAAACGATCTTCTCGTAGTTATCGGAGATTGTTTGCAAGGGGGCTAGCTCACGCTTGTGCACATCCTCACTTATCATCGATTCTGTAACTTGAATGTAGAGCTTCTGCTCGGCAGTAGTGGCAATAAAGTCTATCTCAGAATTTCCAATCTTGCCGATTGCAACATCAAAGCCACGGCGTAGTAGCTCAAGGTAGACGACGTTTTCAATGACGTGACCGCGATCGCTATTGGGCATGCCCAAAAGGTAATTACGCAGACCAAGATCGGCAATATAGTATTTTGAAAGGGTGCGCAGATAGCTTTTTCTCTTGATATCAAAGCGTTTTATCTCATAGAAAAAGTAGCTCTCCAAAAGAGCATTGACATAGCTTTTTAGCGTGTGCGCACTAGGAGAACTTTGACGCTTGTCCTCATTTAAATGGCCTTCATTTAATAAGCTAGACCCAATAGTAGTAGGAGAAATATGAGTGCCTATGCTTTTAGCCAGATGCGTGATGATCTTACGCAGTAAATTGGGATCGGTTATTTGCTTTTGGTCGCGACCTCTATTGCGCTCGAGGATATCACGCATGACGATAGTTGCATAAATCCCATCAAGAAGCGTTAACGCTTTATCCTGATCTAGGCTGATTTCTGCGGTACTGGGCATACCTCCAAAGCGCAAATAGGCCTCGAAAAGATCGCGTAGCTCGTAGGGATCTTCGTTACTATCTACTATTCTCTTGCGCAAGTTCCCAAATAAGCTTTTGCTTTGGCTCAATTTAAAGCCGTGAAATTCAATAAACTCCTTAAAGGATAGCGGGAGCATTTTGATCTCTATAAAGCGTCCTGAGAGGTAGGTCGAATTTTCTGAGGACAAGAGAGATGCGTTAGAACTAAGGACATAAATGTCGCAGTCAAGAGCTACCCGCAAGGCGTTTATGGCGTCCTCCCATTTGTCGATGCGCTGTATTTCATCAAATAAAAGGTAAATGCGCTTTGAGGGGAACATGCGATCTTTGACATAGTGATAGATATCATCAGCGTTCATATGAAGAAAATCGAATGATTCAAAATTCATCTCTAGGATTTGATTTCCATCTATGCCTGAATTTAGTAAATGATGCGACATTAGCTTTAACAGACTCGATTTACCGCAACGACGAATGCCAGTGATCACTTTGATTAGATCGGTATCCTGAAAGGCAATGAGCTTATTTAAATAGCTATCGCGGGGCTTGAGAGCTCTATGAACTAACATCTTTTGCATCCTTTTATCTCATCATCTATACGCATAGCATAAATTGATTTTTGCACTCAAGTGCAAAAACTTAATAAAACTAAAAGTTTTTGCATTACAGGTTCAAAAAGATAAAGAAGAAATAAATGCTGGAGGTAGCTAAGCTGTAGAGAGAGTATTTAGAAATACCGCTGTTGCAATCAAAACTCAGCCAATATAAAGGATGCCTCTTTTTAAAGGGACATCCTAAATTCTATGGGCGTCTGATTGAAAGCATGGATGCTATTCGATGTTTTGTACCTGCTCACGCATCTGCTCAATTAAGACCTTAAAGTCTACTGCAAGGTGGGTAAGCTCAAGGGATGAGGTTTTCGAGGCCATGGTATTAGCCTCACGGTTAAACTCCTGCATCATAAAATCTAAGCGTTTGCCACAGACTCCACCCTTTGCCAAAATTCGCTGAACCTCAGCTACGTGTGATTTGAGGCGATCGTATTCCTCCTGAATATCATCACGCTCGGCCATGATCACTACCTCCTGCTCAAGACGGGCAGGATCAAAGCTATCCGCACTTTTAAGATCGCTTATGTGCTTGAGCAAGCGTTGACGTTCAAGCTCAGAGAGCTTGGGCAACAGCTCACCAATTTTTGCTAAGCCCTCAGAAATAGACTCTAGCCTATTAATAATTGCCGTCTTTAAGCTCTCACCCTCACGTATACGGGATTGCAATAAGGCCTCTACCGCCTCATCAAAGGCTTTGATGATGAGATCGTTTAGCTCTTTATCAGAGCCATCTCCTGAGCTTAAAACTCCTGGGAAGGCAAGTAACGCGGTAAGATCGGTATTGATATAAGGCATGCGAGCTTTAATCTTCTCCGCAGCCTTAGCTATGGCATCTAAGCGCTCTTCATTTATAAGCAAATCACCAGTTGCTGAGCGCTTGATGGTGAGGGTACATTCAACCTTACCACGCGCTATCTTATTTATTAGCCTTTCCTTTAACACAGGGATCATGCTAAGCAGAGCTACTTCCTCCGTGCGCAAGGAGAAATCCATAAAGCGATTGTTAACTCCTCTTAGATCAAGGGAAACAGCAAAGTTATCAGAAATGGCATTTCCATGTCCTGATCCAGTCATGCTACAAATGTTGGCCATTAACTACTCCAAAAATACTGCATGCGCTAAAATAGAAAAAATTTGATAACAATTCTAACGGAGATCTTACGCATGCAGGAATATCAGCGTAAATTCATTGAGCTGGCTCTTGAAAGAGGTGTGTTGAAATTTGGCAGCTTCACCCTAAAGTCAGGTCGTATTAGTCCTTATTTCTTCAACGCAGGTGGTTTTTCAACAGGTAAGGATCTTGCCGATTTAGGCTCCTGCTATGCTCATGCCTTGCAGGACTCTGGTTTGGAGTTTGATGTACTCTTTGGACCTGCTTATAAGGGCATCCCTTTGGCCTGCGCTACAGCTATGGCCTTGGCAACTGAGCATGGTAAGAATGTTCCTTGGGTATTTAACCGTAAAGAAAAGAAGGATCACGGAGAGGGCGGTAATTTAGTTGGTGCACCTCTTCAAGGACGTGTGCTGTTAATTGATGATGTGATCACTGCTGGTACTGCAATTCGTGAATCAGCTGACATCATCAAGGCCGCTGGTGCTGACTTTACCGCAGCCTTGATTGCCTTAAACCGTAAGGAAAAGGGTCGTGGCGATAAGAGCGCTATCGATGAGGCTCAGGAGGAACTTGGCATTAAGGTTATCTCCATTGTCTCCTTTGACGATCTCATTGAATATGTCAAAAAGGATGAGAAACTTTCCGAGCACCTAGATGCCATGCTTGAGTATCGCAAGCAATATGGTGTTTAAAGAGGCTTATTTCTCATAATGCTTTTCAAGTGAGGAGCGCATGAGCTCCTCCTTGTTTGAAGCTTTCTTTTGCTCTAAGGCAGACTGCATGCTGTAGACACAGCCACAATAGCGCTGGTTATAAAAACCAATTTCCTTAACTAGCTTATAGCGCCTTTCAACAAGTCCACCCTTACGCCAATCCATATCCCAGTAAATACTGCCAGCGATCTCATTCTGAGCTCTGAAACCTGCTTTATCTACCTGAGGCTTGCTCTTCCAACGCGAGGTGGCAAGAGTGGTGGTAAAGAGATTGATTTCTCGTTCTTTAGCTAAAATAGCGGTTGCTTTAAGGCGCATATAAAAGCATTCATCACAGCGCTCGGCACGCTCGGGGCAGTGCTCAAGCCCTTTTACCTTCTCAAACCAAGATTTAGTATCGTAATCCCCGATCACGGCCTCGACATCATTAAGCTTGGCAAGTCTTAGCCATTCATCACGACGCTTTTCATATTCATCGCGCGGATGAATGTTGGGATTAAAAAAGAAGAGTATGGGCTTTATCTTATAAGCCAAAAGACACTCAAGTACGGCAGTAGAGCAGGGAGCACAGCAGCAATGAAGAATTACTGACTTTGCCTCATTAGGAACGACTAATTCTTTTTTAGGAGTGGTAAGACCGTAATTATCAGGAAGGGTAAAATCAAATTCCATTTCTCAAAATGCCGTATAATGCCGCCGCTTAACAAAAATTCTAGTTGGCGCACAGTATAACAGTGTAAAGCGCTTGTGCGTAGTTATGGGTAAGTTTCAGTTATTGGAAGCTTAGATGAAACATTTTATAAGAGTTCTTTTAACCTTAGTAGTGATCCTTGCGGCAGTAGTTTTAGGAGTATTTGCCTATATAAATGATGCAACCCCAAGAGTGCTCATTCCGCAGTTATCAGGAATTGTGGCCTGCGCCGGCGCCTTGTTAGTTTGGAACTTCTTAGAGCTCAATCGTAGGGTATTTATCTTCTTCTTATTGCTGAGTGTGCTCTATGTCTCAGTGCCTTTAATTCGTGTGGCAATTGGCTCAGAGCTTAGATATGAGGAATTTTTCATAGCCTTGGAGGCTACCTGCGCCGCCTTCGTGCCGATGACCTTCTTTTGGTTTGTAGCTGCTCAGACTAAGCGTAAGTTCTTGCGTATTTTCAGCAAGAGCTGTGTTTATTTATTAACCGCAGTGTTAGTGCTCTTCCCAGGCTCGCTTTGGGCATATTTTATTGCAATGAAGCAGCTTCTAACCTCCGATATCATTTTAGCTTTTGCCCAGACTAACGGCGATGAAAGCATGGAGTACTTTAACGCCCATGCCAATATCTATTGGCTCTATGCCTGGCTTTTTGCCTTTGCTTTGGTGGGATTTTTTATCTTTATCTTAAGACGTACGGGGGTAGGGCAGTGTCGTCATTTTAGAGGACGCTTTGAGTGTGGCATTTTATTAGCAGTTTTGTCCTTATATGAGCTTGTGAACGTTATTCCAGCAGTGCCTTATCTTGCAACTTCGGTTTTGAAAATTACCGGCAATCAGCTAAAGCAATACGAGCGTTATTCAAAATCCACCGCCGATCGTGCCAAACGTCTTGCCGATATCGGAGGCATTTGGTGTAAAAAGGATCATGCTGGTATTTATGTATTGGTAATTGGCGAGAGCGTCAATCGCGATCATATGCAGATCTACGGCTATGAGCGTCAGGATACACCCTTTATGGAAGAGCTTGCTAAGGATAAGACTACCTTTATCTTTGATAAGCCCTATGCCTCCTTCCCGCAGACTGTTCCTGCTATTACCTATGCGTTAACTGGTAAGAATCAGTATAACGGGGCGGATTTGGTTGATTCCTTCTCTATATTAGAGGTTGCGCGTAAGGCGGGCTTTGAGATTTATTGGCTATCTAATCAAAGAAAGATTGGTGTCTATGAAACCCCGATCTCGGTTATCTCCTCAGCAGCTGATCACGAGATCTTTTTAAACAATACTGCCAAGATGTATAGCCTCTTCCACGATGAGGAGCTTATCGATTATTTTCCTGATTTAAAGGATAAGGAAAATGCTCTAATCATCATTCATCTAATGGGCAGCCATGCGCGTTATGCTGAGCGTACCCCTGATGATAGAAAGGTATATTCAGGATCTTGGGATAAGCGTATTGATGATTACGATTCATCCATTCTCTATACCGATGATAATCTTAGAAAGATTTACGAAAAAATTAAGGAGCATCCAAGATTTAAAGCTATGGTCTATGTATCTGATCATGGCGAGGATCTAGATACTCAATTTGACCACAATCCTGCCGATTTTACCTTCCCTATGGTGCGAATTCCCTTGGTTATCTCTGTATCGCAGGAGTATGCACAGAAGCATAAAGGTATAACCCAAGCCCTGCGTGCACATAAGGCTAAGGCTTGGACTAATGATTTAGTCTTTGATCTGATGTGTGGCTTAATGGGATTATCGGGTATGCCGCAATATGAGGCCCGTTACGATCTCTCCTCAGCATCTTATAAATTAGGGGATAAAAAGGCCGTAACTATGCATGGCGAGCGCAAGCTTATTGAGGATCCTCACTATGCCCATTGATTTTTAAGAGATTAGTTAGGTCCTAGCGAAAAAGCGCAAAAAAATCGTAATATACCCTTGCAATGTTAAAAAAAAAGGGTACAATGCTTGCACATTTTGAACGTTCCCCCAAAAGTTCATGGAACGAATCAAAAGCCAGCCCTACGTCAATAAGATGCGGCTGAGGAAACTCCCTCTAATTGTGAGGGAATAGTAGAAATAGCGTCACCTCCTCTTATGCAGTTAGCTAGAAGGCGGGTGTACGCATGTTCTTTTTTTATATGGAGTCTGCAATGCAGAATCAAAGAATCAGGATCCGTCTTAAGGCCTACGATCACCGTTTAATCGATCACTCCACTCAGGAGATCGTTGAAACCGCTAAACGTACTGGTGCCCAGGTTAAGGGTCCCATTCCGCTCCCTACCCGTAAGGAGCGCTACACCGTCCTCATTTCCCCACACGTTAACAAAGATGCACGTGATCAGTACGAAATCCGTACTCACAAGCGTTTAGTCGACATCGTGGAGCCGACCGAGAAGACCGTTGACGCATTGATGCGTTTGGATCTCGCAGCCGGTGTGGATGTTCAGATCAGCCTTCGTTAAGAGATAGGGGATAAATACAATGTCAATCGGTTTAATCGGCCGCAAGCTTGGTATGACCCGTGTTTTCAACGAGAACGGCAAATCTGTTCCTGTCACCGTCATCCAGGTTGAGGCAAACCGCGTTACTCAGATTAAGAACGCAGAAACTGATGGCTATACTGCCATTCAGGTAACCACCGGCGAGCGTAAGGCTAGCCGCATGACCAAGGCTGAGATCGGCCACTTTGCTAAGGCTGGCGTTGCTGCTGGTCGTGGCTTGTGGGAGTTCCGTCTTGAGCCTTCTGAGCTTGAGGCCTATCAGGTCGGCTCTGAGATCAAGGTCGACGCTTTCCAGGACGTTAAGAAAGTAGACGTCACCGGCACCTCAAAAGGTAAGGGCACTGCTGGTACTATTAAGCGTTATCACTTCCTGCACCAAGATTATACCCACGGTAATTCCCGTTCACACCGTGTTCCCGGTTCTACCGGTCAGAACCAGACCCCTGGTCGTGTGTTCAAGGGCAAGAAGATGGTCGGCCACATGGGCTCTGAGAAAGTAACCGTAATGGATCTCGAGCTTGTACGTATCGACTCCGAGCGTAATTTACTCCTCGTTAAGGGTGCTGTTCCTGGTGCCAATAACGGCGACGTAATCGTAAGGCCGAGTGTCAAAGCTTAACCCGAGGTATAGAAAATCATGGAATTAAAGATGATTGGCGCTGACAAGGCTCTAGAAGTGTCAGACACCACCTTCGGTCGTGAGTTCAACGAGCCCTTAGTACATCAGGTAGTAGTTTCATATTTGAGCACTGCCCGTGCTGGCACCAAGGCTCAGAAGACCCGTTCCGAAGTCTCCGGCGGCGGCAAGAAGCCGTTCCGTCAGAAGGGCACCGGCCGCGCTCGTGCAGGTTCTACTCGTTCTCCTCTTTGGAGAGCTGGTGGCAAGATCTTCGCTGCTAAGCCCCAGGACTGGACCCAGAAGGTCAACCGTAAGATGTATCGTGTTGCTATGTGCAGCATTCTTTCTGAGTTGGCTCGTCAGGACCGTTTAGTCGTAGTTGACGACTTCAAGGTTGAAGATTGCAAGACCAAGACCTTAGTTGCCAAGCTTAAGAGCATGGACCTCAAAGAGGCCTTAATTGTTACCGAAGCTTTTGATGAGAACCTCATGCTAGCTTCCCGTAACCTTTACAAAGTTGACGTCTGCCAGCCTGGAACCTCCGAGTTCAATCCTGTCAGCCTGATTGATTACGACAAGGTTGTGATGACTTCCGCCGCTGTCAAGAAGGTAGAGGAGATCCTGAAATGATTTCTGAAGCACGTTTATTAAAGATCCTTATCGCTCCGGTTGTTACCGAGAAGAGCACTGAAGCTGCTCAGAATAGCACCTTCGTGTTCAAGGTTGCTAAAGATGCAACCAAGGAAGAGATCAAGGCTGCTGTACAGATGTTGTTCAACGTCTCCGTAATTAACGTTCGCACCTTGAATGTGATGGGTAAGACCCGTCGCACCGTTCACGGCATGGGCAAGCGCTCTGACTGGAAGAAGGCATATGTAACTCTTCCTGAGGGCACTAACATTGATGTTGCTGCTGCCCAGCAGGCTGAAAAGGAGAGCAAATAATGGCTATCATTAAAGCAAAGCCTACCTCCCCGGCTCGCCGTCACGTTGTCCAGATCAAGACCCCTGGCCTCTGGAAAGGCGGCCCCTTGGCTTCACTCGTTGTTGAGAAGCGCAAGACCGGTGGTCGTGACAACTACGGTCACATTTCCACTCGTCACATTGGCGGTGGTCACAAGCAGCGTTATCGTTTGGTAGACTTCAAGCGTCAGAAGGACGGCATTGAGGCACGCGTTGAGCGTATTGAGTACGATCCTAACCGTTCTGCTCACATCGCTTTGGTGCTCTATAAGGACGGCGTTCGTTCTTATATCCTTGCTCCTAAGGGTTTGAAGGTTGGTGATACCATCGTTTCTGGTGCTGATGCTCCTATCGCTGTTGGTAATACTCTGCCTATGCAGAATATTCCTCTCGGTACTGTCATCCACGCTGTTGAGCTCATCCCTGGTAACGGTGCTACCTTTGCCCGTTCCGCTGGCTGCTACTGCGAACTCCTCGCCAAAGAAGGTCAGTACGTAACCTTACGTATGCGTTCTGGTGAAATGCGTCGCGTTTTAGCTGCTGGTCGTGCAACCATCGGTGAAATCGGTAACGGCGAGCACATGCTAGCTCAGTTAGGCAAGGCCGGTGCTAAGCGTTGGCGCGGCATTCGTCCTACCGTTCGCGGTATGTCAATGAACCCTATTGACCACCCGCATGGCGGTGGTGAGGGCCGTAACAAGGGTATTCAGCCACGTTCACCGTGGGGTACTCCTTGCAAGGGCTTCAAGACCCGCAAGAACAAGCGTACTGAGAAGTACATTGTTCATCACCGTTAATCGTATAGCGAGGATTTAAAATGCCACGTTCTCTGAAGAAAGGACCTTTCATTGACGAGTCCTTACTGAAGAAGGTTCTGCAGAGCCAGGAATCCGGCGATAAGAAGCCCATCAAGACCTGGTCCCGCCGTTCCGTCATTATTCCGACCATGATCGGTATGACTATTGCCGTTCATAACGGTCGTCAGCACGTTCCTGTGTTTGTAACCGAGGATATGATCGGTCACAAGCTCGGTGAATTTGCTCCGACCCGTACTTTCCATGGTCACGCTGCCGATGCAAAGGCATCTAAATAGGAGTTGAGTCATGGAAGTTAAAGCAGTTCACAAGTATGCTCGTTCTTCTGCTCAGAAGGCACGCTTGGTCGCTGACCAGGTTCGCGGCTTGCCTGTTCAGAAGGCACTTGATCTGTTGCAGTTCAGCCCCCGTAAGGCTGCTGCTTTGATCCGCAAGGTTGTCCTCTCTGCAGTTGCTAACGCAGAGAGCAACAATGGCTTGGACGTTGATTCTTTAGTCATCTCCAAGATCATGGTTGACGAAGGCCCTTCATTAAAGCGCATCATGCCCCGTGCTAAGGGTCGTGCTGATCGCATCGTGAAGCGTACTTCTCACATCACCGTTATCGTTGCAGATCAGGAGTAATTATGGGCCAGAAGATTAATCCTAACGGAATTCGTCTGGGCATCACCAAGAACTATGTTTCTACTTGGTATGCATCCAGCAAGGTATTCCCTGCTAATGTTAAGAGCGATAACGAGATCCGTAAGTTCTTAACCGCTGAGCTTAAGAATGCTTCCGTATCTAAGATCGTCATCGATCGTCCTGCAAAGAGCGTTCGTGTGACCATCTGCACCGCACGTCCTGGTATCGTCATCGGCCGTAAGGGCGAAGACGTTGAGAAGCTTCGTAAGCAGATCTCCAAGATTGCTGGTGTTCCTGCTCAGGTCAACATCTCCGAGATCCGTAAGCCTGATCTCGATGCTAAGATTGTTGCTGACAGCATCGCTTCACAGCTCGAGCGTCGCGTAATGTTCCGCCGTGCTATGAAGAAGGCAATCCAGAACGCTATGCGCGGTGGTGCTAAGGGCATTAAGATTGAGTGCTCTGGCCGTTTGGGTGGTGCTGAAATCGCTCGTACCGAGTGGTTACGTGAAGGTCGCGTACCTTTGCACACCTTGCGTGCCGACATCGACTACGCAGTATCTGAGGCTGTTACCACCTATGGTGTTATCGGCATTAAGGTCTGGATCTTCAAGGGTGAAATCCTTGGTGAGCTTCCCTTAGCTCAGGAAGAGACTGATGATCGCAATGGTACCGTCGCTCCTGCCGGACGTCGTCACCGTCGCGATGACAATCAGGCCCGTAACGGCCGCGGCCGCCGTGGCGCAGACAAGTCTGCTGCCAAGAAGGCTGATGCCGCTTCAGCCGATGAAAAGGCTGAGTAACGGAGGAAAGTAAATGTTACAGCCGAAACGTACTAAATATCGTAAGACTCAGAAGGGCCGTAATGAGGGCTTGTGCTATGCAGGCTCCAAGGTCGACTTCGGCGAGTTTGGTTTGAAGGCTACCTCTCGTGGCCAGATCACCTCTCGTGAGATCGAAGCTGCCCGTCGTGCATTCACCCGTGAGATGAAGCGTGCTGGTAAAGTATGGATCCGCGTCTTCCCTGATAAGCCGATCACTCAGAAAGCTCTGGGCGTTCGTATGGGTAAAGGCAAGGGTACCGTTGAGTACTGGGTCGCTCCTATTCAGCCCGGCCGTGTTCTCTTTGAAATCGGCGGTATTTCCGAGGAAGTTGCTCGTGAGGCTTTCCGCCTTGCTTCAGCAAAGCTTTCCGTAACTACCACCTTCGTTCGTAAGCAGGTGATCTAATGCAGAGCAACGAGTTACGTAATAAGTCAGTTGAAGAGCTCAAGACTGAGCTTGCCAACCTTAACCGCGAGCAGTTCAATCTGCGTTTCCAGTTAAAGACTGCCCAGTTGCAGCAGACTGACAACGTCAGAAAAGTACGTCGCGATATTGCACGCGTCAAGACCATTCTCGCTGAGAAGCAGAACGCTAAGTAAGAGGAAGAGTAAATGTCTGAAGAACAGAATACTGTCAAAGCTTCACGCTCCCTCCGCGGACGCGTTGTTAGCGACAAGATGCAGAAGGCCTGTGTGGTAGCTGTTGAGCGTCGTGTTCAGCATCCAGTTTATGGAAAGACTGTGACCCGCACCACCAAGTTCCACGTAGCCGATCCTGAGAACGCTGCTAAAGTCGGCGATCTTGTAGAGATCTGCGAGGGTCGTCCCGTTTCCAAGACTATTGCTTGGAGACTTTCTAAGGTTATCGAGAAGGCTCAGGCCTAATCCATAATCCTAGAATTTAGGAAAAAATTTATAAAACCGCAACGATATCGTTGCGGTTTTTGTATATATATGGTATCCTTTAGCGCCTTTTGACTATTTGGTCAAAAGTTTGTTTTATCTTTTTAACCGGAGCATTTGAAAATGATCCAGATGCAAAGCATGCTTGACGTTGCCGATAATTCGGGCGCACGTGCAGTAATGTGTGTGAAGGTCTTAGGTGGCTCTCACCGTCGTTACGCAGGCATTGGCGACATCATTAAGGTGTCTGTCAAAGATGCGATCCCACGCGGCAAGGTTAAGAAGGGCGATGTTGTTGATGCTGTTGTTGTGCGCACCAAGAAGGGTGTTCGCCGTCCTGATGGCTCACTCATTCGCTTTGACAGCAACGCTGCAGTTTTATTGACTGCATCGCATGAGCCTATTGGCACCCGTATCTTCGGACCCGTAACTCGTGAATTACGTACCGAGCAGTTCATGAAGATCGTGTCATTGGCACCTGAAGTACTCTAATAGAGGGAACTAGCAAAATGGCAGCGAAAATTCGCACCAATGACGAAGTTATCGTCATTACTGGTAAAGACAAGGGCAAGACCGGTAAAGTCACCCAAGTTTTGACCCAGGAGCACAAAGTGCTGGTTGAGGGCATCAACGTCCACAAGAAGCACCAGAAAGCTAACCCTAACATTGGCCAGGAAGGTGGCATTGTTGACAAGGAAGCTCCTTTGGATGTTTCCAATGTTGCAATCTACAACCCTGATACTAAGAAGGCTGACCGCGTTGGCTTCCGCATTGAAGACGGCAAGAAAGTCCGTTTCTTCAAGTCCAACGGCAATGTCATTACCTCTTCCGCCAAGTAAGGTTTAATTAAAGGAGAATAACGATGGCGAAACTGCATGATATATACAAGCAGGAAGTAATCAAAGCCTTAACTGAAAAATTTGGTTACAAGACAGTCATGCAAGTCCCTCGGATTGTGAAGATCACCCTTAATATGGGTGTTGGTGAAGCACGTACTGACAAGAAGATTCTTGAGAATGCAGCACGTGATATGGCCGCTATCTCCGGCCAGAAGCCTCTCATCACCAAGGTTCGCAAGTCTGTAGCGGGCTTCCAAATTCGTGAAGGCTATCCAATCGGCTGTAAGGTTACCCTACGCGGTGAGCGTATGTGGGAGTTCCTCGAGCGCTTAATTGTGATCGCTATTCCACGTATCCGCGATTTTCGTGGTTTGTCTGCAAAGTCCTTTGACGGACGTGGCAACTACTCCATGGGCGTACGTGAGCAGATCATTTTCCCTGAGATCGATTACGACAAGGTAGACGCAGTGCGTGGTCTAGACATTACCATCACCACCACCGCCAAGACCGACGAAGAAGGCAGAGCACTATTGCAGGCTTTTGACTTCCCGTTCCGTACTCAGGCCGGCAAATAATTCGAGGATTTAAGGACCTATGGCTAAGACCTCAATGATAAACAGAGATCTGAAGAGAAAAGCTCTTGCCGATAAGTATCGTGCAAAGCGTTCAGAGCTCAAAAAAATTATTTCTAATGTGTCTTCTTCTGAAGAAGAGCGTTTCGCAGCTGTAATGGCACTTGCTAAGTTGCCCCGTGATTCCAGCCCTTCACGTCAGCGTAATCGCTGCTCTGAGACTGGTCGTCCCCACGGCTATCTGCGTAAGTTCGGTCTCTCCCGTATCAAGCTCCGTGAGCACATGATGCGTGGCGAAATCCCTGGTCTGCACAAGGCAAGCTGGTAAAGAGGAATACACACATGATGCAAGATCCTATTGCGGATTTGTTAACCCGCATTCGTAACGGCCAGGCTGCTGGCAAAGTTGCAGTCACCGTCCCTTCTTCTAAGCAGAAGCTCGCTATTGCTGATTTGCTCGTGAAAGAAGGCTACATTGCCTCCGTTCAGGAAGTCGGTGATGTCAAGAAGGTTCTCGAAATCACTCTTAAGTACTACGAGGGCAAGCCTGTAGTTGAACTCATTCAGAGAGTTTCACGTCCTGGCCTCCGTATTTACAAGAAGTGCCGCGATCTTCCCCGTATTATGAACGGTTTGGGTATCGCTGTGATTTCCACTTCCAAAGGCATTATGACTGACCGCGCTGCCCGTAAGGACGGCTTAGGCGGCGAAGTTATCTGCTACGTCGCATAAGGGAGGACACATGTCTCGTATTGCTAAGGAAATTATTCCTATTCCCCAGGGCGTCGAAGTTGCTATCGACGGCCAGAAGGTAACCGTTAAGTCAAAGAAGGGTGAGCTTGTTTTCAATGCTCAGCCTTGCGTTAACGTTACCGTTGAAGACAATGCTATCAAGGTAGCTGTTGCCAATGATTCTAAGGAAGCTAACATGCAGTCTGGTACCACCCGTGCCATTCTTATGAACTATGTTACTGGCTTAGACAAAGGCTTTGAGCGTGCATTGAAGCTTGTCGGCGTTGGTTACCGTGCTCAAGCTAAGGGCAATATCCTTAACTTAGTCGTGGGCTACTCCCATCAGGTCAACTATGAGCTTCCTGAAGGCGTTACCGCTGAGACCCCTTCACAGACTGACATTATCCTCAAGGGTTATGACAAGGCTGTTTTAGGTCAGGTTGCTGCTAACCTCCGCGAGATCCGTCACCCCGAGCCTTACAAGGGCAAGGGCATTCGTTATGCTGACGAAGTGATTCATCTCAAAGAAGCTAAGAAGAAATAATAGGGTGGGTTAAACATGTTCGAGAAAAAACAGGCTCGTTTACGCCGTTCCGGCAAGTCCCGCGCCAAGATGCACGAGTTAGGTGTTACCCGTTTGGTTGTCACCCGTACTCCACGTCATATTTACGCTCAGATTATCTCCGCTGATAATCGCGTTTTAGCCACCGCAAGCACTCTTGAGAAAGAGCTTGTGAAGGATCTTAAGTACACTGGCAATGTCGAAGCTGCTAAGGTTATCGGCAAGGCTGTTGGTGAGCGCGCTTTGGCTGCTAAGGTCGAGACCGTCGCTTTTGATAGATCCGGTTATCAGTATCACGGCCGTGTCGCAGCTTTAGCTGATGCAGCCCGCGAAGCCGGCCTCAAGTTCTAAGGGAGTGCATTAAATGCAACACAAAGAAGAATCCCAGGCAGGCGAGCTGCAGGAAAAGTTGGTTGCTGTTAACCGCGTAGCCAAGGTAGTGAAGGGTGGTCGTATCTTCTCATTCACCGCTTTGACTGTAGTTGGTGACGGCAATGGTAAGGTTGGCTTTGGCTATGGCAAGGCAGGTGAAGTTCCTGCTGCTATCCAGAAGGCAATCGAGCAGGCACGCCGCAACGTTAATAACAACATCACCTTGAACAACGGCACTTTGTTCCACGCTGTTAAGGGTGAGCACTCTGGCTCTATGGTTTACATGCAGCCTGCTTCAGAAGGTACCGGTATTATTGCTGGCGGCGCTATGCGTGCTGTTTTGGAAGTTGCTGGTGTCCGTAACGTTTTGGCTAAGGCTTATGGTTCCACTAACCCTATCAACGTGGTTCGTGCTACCGTTGCAGCTCTTGCCTCTATGCGTACTCCGGAAACTGTTGCTGCTAAGCGCGGTTTGTCCGTTAAAGAGATCCTGGAGTAAAAAATGGCTGAGAAGAAAACCATCAAAGTCACTCAGACCAAGAGCACCATCGGTCGTTTGCCCAAGCACATTGAGACCATGCGTGGTTTAGGTTTGCGTCGCATCAATCATACCGTTGAACTCGAGGACACTCCTTCTGTTCGCGGCATGATCAATAAAGTTAGCTACATGGTTAAGGTCGAGGAGTAATAAATGCGTCTTGATTCGTTAAAGCCTGCTGAAGGTTCTCACCGTAAGCACGTACGCGTCGGTCGTGGTATTGGCTCTGGCCTTGGCAAGACCTGCGGTCGCGGTGTTAAGGGTGCTGGCGCACGTAAGTCCGCTCACAAGCGTCCTGGTTTCGAAGGCGGTCAGATGCCTATGAAGATCCGTCTGCCTAAGTTCGGTTTCTGGTCAAAGAAGGCAACTGAGACTGCCTCTATTTCCTTAAATGACCTAAACCGTATCGACGCAGAAGTGATCGATTTGGCTGCATTGCAGCAGGCTCGTTTGGTTACTAAGAAGATCAAGTATGTGAAGGTTGTTCTTTCACGTATTCCTGAGTTCTCCAAGAAAGTAACTCTTAAGGGCTTAGGCGTTACCAAGGCTGCTAAGGCTGCTATTGAGGCTGCTGGTGGCACCGTTGAGGTCGCTGAGTACGTTACTGCTGCTACTGAGCGCTTGAATGCTTCTAAGAAGCGTACTGCCGCTAAGTCAAAGGCTCGTATCGATAAGGTCCTTGCAACAGGTATTCAGAAGCCTGCCAAGAAGGTCCGTACCGAGAAGCCTGCTAAGTAATTAAAGGGCGCCTTAGAGGCGCCTGTGTAAAGAGGTTCTCATGGCTAGAAAATCGCTTTTTGACAGAAGCCGCGAAGCAATGGACAAGGCTGAAAAGAACTCCGGTAAAGGAGAGATCCGTCAGCGCTTGTTCTTTGTGATCATCGGTCTGGTGCTCTTTAGACTAGGTTCTTTCGTACCAGTTCCCGGTGTTAATGCCGACGTTCTGCAGCGCGTTTTCGATGAACAGAGCGGAACCATCTTAGGCATGTTCAATATGTTCTCAGGCGGTGCTCTATCAAGAGCTTCCGTCTTAGCATTAGGTATCATGCCTTACATTTCGGCTGCAATTATCATTCAGTTGCTAGCAGTGATTAACAAAAACCTAGCTGAGCTTCGTAAAGAAGGTGAGTCAGGTCGTCGTAAGATCACTCAATACACCCGTATTTCCACCTTATTCCTCGCAGCATTGCAGGGTATGGGTATTGCCACTGGTATCCCTAACATGGTTCCAGGGCTTGTGGATAATCCTGGACTTGGTTTTTACTTTGTAACTACCATGTCTCTAGTAACTGGCACAATGCTACTTATGTGGCTTGGTGAGCAGATCACTGAAAGAGGTATCGGTAACGGTATTTCATTAATCATCTTTGCCGGTATTGTTGCAGGTCTACCAAGTGCTCTTGGTCGTACCTTCGAGCAATCCCGTCAGGGCGATCTCTCCACTATTGCCTTGTTGATAATTGGCGTCGTGGTGGTCCTGGTGACCTTCTTTGTGGTATTCGTCGAACGTGGACAGCGTAGAATAGTAATTGAATACGCCAAGCGTCAGATGGGTAATCGCATTTATTCACAGCCGCGCTCTAATTTGCCGTTGAAGATCAATATGTCTGGTGTGATCCCTGCAATTTTTGCATCATCGATCATCCTATTCCCAGGCACTGTGGTCTCATGGTTTGGTCAGGGTGATAATCCTGTGGCCAACGTGTTGAGTGAGATTTCCTTATTCATTCAGCCCGGTCAGCCTCTGTATGAGCTGCTTTATGCTGCTGCAATTATCTTCTTCACCTTCTTCTATACTGCCTTGGTATTCAATCCAAGAGAAGTATCTGAGAATCTTAAGAAGAGTGGCGCATTTATTCCTGGCATTCGTCCTGGTGAGCAGACTGCAAGATTTATCGATAAAGTCATGACCAGACTTACACTCTCAGGCTCCTTGTACATGGTATTGGTGTGCTTGGTACCTCAGTTACTTATGAATTGGTTCAACGTCCAGTTCTATTTCGGTGGTACTTCACTTCTGATTATCGTCGTCGTAACGATGGATTTCGTTGCACAGCTGCAGTCTCATATGATGAACCAGCAGTATGGCGATATAATGAAAAAAGCAAACCTGAGAAATTACGGTCGTTAGAGTTAAAACTTTTGGAGAAACAAGATGAAAGTTGGTGCTTCCGTTAAGAAGATGTGCCGCAACTGCAAAGTTGTTCGTCGCCACGGTGTGGTCCGCATTATCTGTTTAAACCCTAAGCATAAGCAGCGTCAGGGCTAATGCTTAATAAATTGAGTTGATCAATTAAATCAACTCGGTTATAATTATATGGTTACGGCACTGGACGTAAGAGTCTGGTGCCTTTTCTGACATTGCCAAATAGGCACTATAGTGGCTGTCGTGTATCCTCAACGGGCTTTGCGACAGCTGTGTTTTTAATTACCTTCTTTTAGGAGATCGATAGTGGCCCGTATAGCTGGCATTAATGTGCCTGATAATAAGATCGCCGTGATTGCTTTGCAGTCGATTTTCGGCATCGGCCCTACCCGTGCAAGCGATATTCTCGCTGCCACCGGTATTGAACCTACTTCCAAATTCAAGGATTTGGATGAAGCTTCCTTAGATAAGATCCGCGCAGAAGTCGGCAAGTACACTGTTGAAGGCGATTTACGTCGTGAAATCACCATGAACATTAAGCGTCTTGTTGACCTTGGTGCTTATCGTGGTTTACGTCATCGTCGCGGCTTACCTGTTCGCGGCCAGCGTACTAAGACCAATGCACGTACCCGTAAGGGCCCGCGCAAGAGCGTTAAGAAGTAGGAGATAGCGAGATGGCTGAAGAAATTAAAGAGACTGCCGCTCAGGCACCCGCCGCCGCTCCCGCTGCTGCAGCTGCTCCTGCAGTTCGTCGCGGAAAGCGTTCCAAAAAACAGATTGCTGACGGTGTAGCTCACATCCACGCATCTTTCAACAACACCATCGTATCAATTTCTGATCGTCAGGGTAACGTCCTTTCATGGGCTACCGCTGGTGGTTCAGGCTTCCGTGGCTCACGTAAGTCCACTCCTTATGCAGCTCAGGTTGCAGCAGAGCGTGCTGGTGAGGCTGCCAAGGATTACGGTGTTAAGAACCTTGAAGTCTTAGTGAAGGGCCCTGGTCCTGGTCGTGAGTCTTCAATCCGTGCTTTGAATGCATTGGGTTATAAGATCACCAACATCACCGATGTGACCCCCATCCCTCACAACGGTTGCCGTCCGCCTAAAAAGCGCCGTGTTTAACCTACAGCAAGTTTCTGGAGAAAGATAAATGGCAAAATATACAGGTCCTGCCCTGAAATTAAGCCGCCGCGAGGGTGTTGACTTATTCCTAAAGTCTGGTGTCCGTGCAATTGAATCAAAGTGCAAGGATCGCTTGACTGTTGTTCCCGGCCAGCATGGTGCTAATAAGCCCCGCCTTTCTGACTACGGCGTTCAGTTACGCGAGAAGCAGAAGGTTCGTCGTATTTACGGCGTGCTCGAGCGTCAGTTCCGCAATTATTATAAGAAGGCAACCCGTCTTCCTGGCAACACCGGTGAGAACCTACTTCAGCTTCTCGAAGGTCGCTTGGATAACGTTGTTTACCGCATGGGTTTTGGCTCTACCCGTATGGAAGCCCGTCAGTTGGTATCCCACAAGGCTATCACTGTAAACGACCGCGTTGTAAACATTCCTTCATACGAAGTTAAGCCTAACGATGTGATCGCAGTTCGCGAAAAAGCTAAGAAGCAGAGCCGTATTAAGTCTGCTCTTGACTTAGCTGGTCAGCGTGCTCTTAAGCCTACCTGGATCGAAGTTGATCAGGATAACTTAAAGGGTACTTATAAGAGCAAGCCTGAGCGTGCTGAGCTCCCTGCTGACATCAAGGAAGCACTCATCGTCGAGTTGTACTCGAAGTAATAACGGCTCTGTGCCAACACCTATACTTAATGTGGGGTAAATCTAGTGTCTGTTTGTGAACTGCTGAAACCTAAGCCAGTGGATTTCACCGAGATCGGATTAAATAAGGCTCATGTTGTACTTGAGCCTTTAGAACGCGGTTTCGGTCACACCTTAGGCACTGCTCTCAGCGGAGTCTTACTCAAGACCTTCCCTGGCAATGCGGTTGATGCCGTACGTGTCGAGGGTGTAAAGGACGTGAATGGCTCTATCTCAGACGTTGCCGAGTCAATGTTTGAAGTTATCATGAACTGCAAGGATCTTGCAGTTAAATGTGATACTCAAGTATTAACTCCTCAATGGTGTGAGGCTGAAAAGCAGGGTGAAGGTAAACTTACCGCTGCTGACTTTAAGTGCCCCGAGGGCGTTTCATTTGTTGATCCTGATGCACTTGTGTGCACCTTGGTCGGTGAAAAGGCTTCGGTAAAGATTAAAGTACGCATCACCTCTGGTTGTGGCTATGTTCTAGCTTCATCTGATGAGCATATTCCTCCTTCAGCAGAAGGGGACATCCTCATCGACGCAAGCTATACGCCAGTTCGCCGTTTTGTTTACGGCACTGAAGCTGCGCGTGTTGAACAGCGTACCGATTTAGATCGTTTGGTTATTGATATCGAGACCAACGGTGTCGTGACCCCTGACGAAGCTATCATGCAGGGCGCTGATCTTATCAAGAAGACCATCGTCAACATCGTAAATCAGGATGAAGTTGCTGAGCAGTCAATCGCTCCCTCAGCACCTCCTCTTCCCGATCCTTTGCTTATGCAGAGTGTTGATGATTTGGAACTTACTGTTCGTAGCGCCAACTGCCTCAAGGCTGAGTCCATCATTTATATTGGTGATTTGGTACAGCGTACCGAGGTTGAGTTGCTAAAGACCCCTAATTTGGGCAAGAAGTCCTTAACTGAAATTAAGGATGTCTTGGCTCAGAGAGGTCTTTCTCTCGGAATGAGAGTTGCCAATTGGCCTCCTCCGGGATTGAAGTCAACCAAATAAACGAACTGTTTTTACAGAAGGAATTAGGAAATGCGTCATCGTTTAGCCGGCCGTCACTTAGGCCGCACCGCTTCACATCGTGCAGCGCTGTATCGCAATCTTGCTAATGCTCTCTTTACTTACGAAGTTATTAAGACCACTGTTCCCAAGGCTAAAGAACTTCGTCGTTTTGCTGAGCCTTTAATCACTTTGGCTAAGGTTGATACCGTTGCCAACCGTCGTTTAGCTTTTGCTCGTTTACGTGACGATGCTGTTGTTAACAAGCTCTTCACCGTAATCGGCAAGCTTTCTGCTGAGCGTAAGGGCGGTTACACCCGTATCCTTAAAGCCGGCCGTCGCCCTGGTGATCAGGCACCCGTTGCCTACATCATGTTGGTTGACAGACCGCAGGCTGCTGAGTCTGAAGAGACTGAGGCTTAAGCCATTACTTAAGGCGCGGTTTGCCGCGCCTTATCAAGTTTTCTGCTAATCAACTGTATAGACGAGGGTAAGACCTTGGATCAGAATATTGATTCTTTAATGCCGAACATCAAGGACGTAGAAACTCTCTCTGAGAACAACTACCGAGTGACCCTTGAGCCTTTCGAGCCCGAGTATGCCCACATTGTGGGTACCGCTCTTCGCCGCATCATGCTATCTTCAATTCCTGGATATGCAATTTCCTCAGTTGAGATCGATGGTGTTGTGCATGAGTACAGTGCAGTTGAAGGCATTCAGGAAGACATTCTTCTTGTACTGCTCAATCTCAAGGAAGTTGCAGTAGCTGTTGAAGGCTTATTGCACGACGATCCTGTATTGGAAATTTCCAAGCAGGGTATCGGACCTGTTACCGCTGGCGACATCGTTTGCCCTGCAGGTGTTTCAATCCGTAATCCTGAGCTTGTACTGCTCCACCTTACCGAAGAGTCTAAGCATCTTAAGATGCGTTTACATGTAACTCGTGGTCGTGGCTACTGCCCTAATCAGTATCATCCTTCATCTTATGATGGTGCTGAAGAGCGTTTCATCGGTCGTTTGAATATCGACCCTTCATACTGCCCTGTATTAAATGTTGCAGTTCATGAAGAGCCCATCGCTGGTGGCATGGAGAGATTGATCCTGAACATTGAGACTAACGGAACTATTGATCCGACGGTTGCAGTGTCAATTGCCGGCACTATTTTCGCAGATCAGCTCAATAGCTTTGTTGATATTCGCAACAGCGTCGCTCCTGCTGAGGTATCTACATTAACCACCTTCATTGATCCTAAGCTAATTTGCCCTGTTGAGGATCTTGAGTTAACTGTACGTTCTGCTAACTGCTTGAAGGCAGAGGGAATTAAGTACATTGGTGATTTGGTACAGCGTACCGAAGTTGAATTGCTTAAGACTCCTAATCTTGGTAAGAAGTCTCTTACTGAAATTAAGGACGTTTTGGCCGAGAGAGGACTTTCTTTGGGTATGCGCCTAGAGAACTGGCCTCCTGAGGATCTCGACAATTAGTCGCAAGAATTGCTATAAAATGGGGTGTCTTAGGGCATCCCTTTTTTTTGCGCTAAATTTTGAATAGAGCTTGTTTTATTAGGTGAGAGATATGTTTAATCCAGATGAATTAAGTGATGACGTATTTGAGGCAATGTCTAGCTATGCTGTCGAGCTTTACTACGCAGCATCTGAATCTTTATATGAGAATAACCAACGTCAGTATGAGCGTTTGGTAAAGCTCTCTGGTAATGATGCTTTAGAGATTGAATGTGCACTTGATGGCACAGAAATGTTCCTTGATCCTGAAGAGGTGGGGGAAGGTGATATCATTCGCGCCTCATTGTATTTTGTACCTGAGGGCAAGAGTGCAGAAGATGTGTTGTCAGTGCATTTTGCAGATGTTTATTTTACTGCCGAGGGAATGGATGAAAAGCTTGGAACTGTGGTCTGGTTTCCAGATGAGGATCAGTGGCATTAATATAGTCAAGCTTTATATTTCAAAGCGTCTATACTGTGCTCCCACATAGCAAGAAAAAGGATGATGGCTTGAATGCTCATCATCCGCTTATTTAAGGCTAAGGAGCCTTAGACTCCCTGATTTCATCTGAGGCCGTAGCCATCCCAACCATCATTCAAAATCTTCATAATTACACCTCTAATCTCTATCATAGTCATAACATATTTAGATTGAATGTTAAGCTAGAAATAGAAATTTTATAGGCTTAGCTAAGATAGATCTTACGGATGAATGGTTATAGGAGTTCCCACATCTACCATCGAGAAGAATAAATCTAGATCAGGATTTAAAAGGGCAATACAGCCATTGGTCCAGTTAGTACGCTGTACGGTTTCCTCATACTCACCACCAGTTGCAGGCTGACCATGTACCATGATCATGCCTCCGGCGCGTCTTCCATAAGAGCGGGCAAATTTTATATCCTCTGAATTGGGATAGGAAATGTGGAAGGCCTTGTAGTAGCGTGAATGATTTTTGATGTAATCTAGAGTATAGGTTCCCTCAGGGGTACGCTTATCACCCTCAAACTGCTTTTTGCCTTCAGGTCTATCTGATAGCGCGATCCAGAATTTCTTAATAACCTGATCCTTTTTCATCAGCATCATTTCATGACGCATTTTATAAACTACAACCTTATCTACAATGCCGCGTTTAACTGCACTACTTATTCCGTTAGCGTATAAGGGAAGGTTATTTACTCTTTTTAATTTGGTATAGTCAAATTCCTCGTCGTATTCGACGCCTGAGGTAATGGCTTGAGATAGTAAATCTGCAGGGAGAGGTTCAAAGGCTAAAACTTGTGATGATGCTAGGGTGAAGATCGAGGTAATAATACTGTAAACTAAGGGTCTCACAAAAAGCTCCGAAGGATGCTTAGATAACGATTTTAGATTTAAAAAAGGGCCCAATCTTAGGCCTACTCAGTAAAAAGCTATGTAACGCGTATTTTACGCCAGATATAGACTTGCGTCAGGATTTTTAGGGCAAAGTTCTTTTTTGCGCTACGCACTACTGAGTTAAGAAAAGCATCAATGATCATGGCAGATCGTGTGGATTTGCTAGATAATAACTACCTATGACAGACGAATTAAAACCAGAAGAATTAAGCCTTGAAGGCATCGAATGCACCCCGCTTAAAAAATTTGCCGAGGATGCTTATCTAAACTATTCCATGAGCGTGATCCGTGATCGTGCTCTACCCTGCGTCACCGATGGTCTAAAACCAGTTCAGCGCCGTATTCTCTATGCTATGGCTGAGGCAGGTCTCTCCCCTGATTCTCAAACCTTAAAGTCAGCCACCACTGTAGGTAACGTTATTGGTCATTATCATCCTCACGGTGATAGTGCCTGCTATGAAGCTATGGTGCTTATGGCTCAGCCTTTCTCCTTCCGTTATCCGCTAGTACATGGTGAGGGTAACTGGGGTGATCAGGAAGATCCTAAATCCTATGCAGCCTATCGTTATACCGAGGCTAAGCTTACTAAATTCTCCAACGCCCTTTTATCAGATTTAAAAACAGGCTGCGTTGAATGGATTAAGAACTTTGATGGTCAGCGCAATGAGCCTAAGGATCTGCCTGCAAGATTACCCGCCATTCTCTTAAATGGTACTACCGGTATCGCTGTGGGTATGGCAACGGATATTCCTCCGCATAACCTATGTGAGGTAGCTGATGCCACTATCTATCTTATGGATCATGAGGATTGCTCTGTTGCCGATCTCATGAAATTCATCCAAGGCCCTGATTATCCCACCCGTGCTCAGATCACCTCCTCGCATCAGGAGCTTTTGAAGATCTATGAGACTGGCCGTGGTAGCGTCAGAATGCGTGCCGTATATAAGGTTGAAGAGGAAGGTATTGTAATTCGCGCAATGCCTTATCAGGTTTCAGGTGGTTTGATTGAAAAGCAAATCTCTGACTTGATGGAGAAGAAGAAGCTTCCTTTGGTCGATGATGTTATCAATGCATCCGATCACAGCGATCCTTGTAAGCTCATCATTGTGCCACGCTCAAAGAGGGTGGATGTCGATGAACTGATGGAGTTTCTCTATGCCTCAACCGATCTTGAGACTACCTATCGTGTAAATCTCAATATGCTCGGCTTAGATGGTAAGCCTCAGGTTAAGGATTTAAAGGTAATTTTAAAAGAGTGGCTTGAGTTTAGACATCAGTCGGTACGCCGTCGTCTTTCCTATCGTCTAGAGCAGGTTAATGCTAGGTTACATGTTTTAGAAGCTTTGATGACTGTATACCTCAATTTAGATGAGGTATTACGCATAGTACGTGAAAGCGAGAAGCCTAAGGCTGAGCTCATGGAGCGCTTTGGTCTTGATGAGATGCAGGCAGACTATGTGCTCGATACCAAGCTGCGTCAGTTAGCAAGACTCCAGGAAATTAAGATCCGCGGTGAGCAGGATGAACTCACTAAGGAAAAGCAGGATCTTGAAGAGCTACTTGCATCTGAAAAGAAATTAAAGTCCTTAATCAAAAAAGAGATCAAGGCCGATCGCAAGCTCTATGGTGATGAGCGTATGTCAGAGATCTGCGAGCATGAGGCTGCAGTTGCAGTACAAGGTGATGAATTAATTCCTCGTCAGCCGGTCACTGTAATAGTCTCCAAGATGGGCTGGATCAGAGCTGCTAGTGGTCTTAATGTTGATGCTGAGGGCATGTCCTATCGTAGTGGTGATGGCTTTATGGCTAAGATCTCAGGCTATACCAATGAGACAGCCTGCTTTATTACCTCGTTAGGCCGTGTTTATAACGTGGATATTGCCGATCTGCCTTCTGCCCGTGGTCAGGGTGAGCCTATTACCTCTAAGGTTACCTTATCTCCTGAGGAGAAGGTGGTATATGTTTTAATCCCTCGTAAAGATGAGCACTATCTATTTGCAACCTCTGGGGATTATGGCTATATCTGTAAGTCCGATGCTCTGCTTACTCGCATGAAGGCAGGCAAGTCCTTTATTAGCATGGATGAGCAGTCAACTCTGTTACCACCAGTGAAGCTAGTATCCCGTGATGAGGACAAGATAGTAGTAGCATCACGTCAGGGCAGGATCTTAGTCTATAAGGCCTCCGAGCTTCCTTTGTTAAGCTCTGGTCGTGGCAATAAGCTCATAGCCATCAATGGCGCTAAGCTTGAGGTGGGTATGGATGGCTTAGCTGCAGTAGCTGCTGTACCTCAAGGTGGTAGTGCAGTTGTACATGCGGGCAAGAAGATCCTAAAGATTTCTGTTGCTGATCTTGAGAACAAGCTCTCGTCAAGAACTCGTGCTGGCGAAGTATTACCTCGTGGTTATCAGAAGGTTGATTATATTGAGGTGATTTTGCCTAAGGGGACTGATGAAGAAGATGGTTCTTCTGAAGATGAAATGGAGATCCCTGAGTTTACGTTGGAATAATATCTGTTGATAAATGGGATTTTTATAAAATGGTGAAATAGATCACGACAAAAAAAACAACTCGCTTAGTATAGAAGATACAGAACATTTTGTTTTTACTTCAGGGAGTAGTAGCGGAATGAAGGCGATTTGTAAGCATTGTGGTCATGAAGAAGAGGTAAATAAGCATTTATTTCTAAAGGTTTTGGGAGGAACTGTATCTGGTTTTGGTTTTTTGGCGTGGGTTACCTTCTTTTTTGCTGGAACCGGTTTTGCCTTGCCTATTTGTATTGCACTTGTCACAGGTGGTGTTGCCCTAGCTGCGTTTTCAGATGAGATTGCAGCTTGGCTGTGCGAAAACTATGAATGTCCAAGTTGCGGAAAAAAGAATTGGAGGATAGAGAAATAACAACTCCATTAAAAGCCCTAATAATAAACAAGGGCTTTTTTTAGTTTTGCTAGAAGAACAGCCACAGCTGTCCAAACAATCTTAAGAACAGCCAATTCAAAGCATAGATAATGATTAGGACCACCATCAGTGAGATATCAATCATACCTATGGTAGGAATTATGCGCTGTACTGGCGCTACGATAGGATAGGTAAGCTCTGCACACAACTGACTTACGCCACGGGTAACTGGAAGCCAAGAGGTCAGGGCCTGTACCAACAGCAAAATGATGAGCAGATAACCAAAGGTCTTTACCGTCATCAAAAGTCCCAAGATGGGAGTAGCAGCTAGCAGATCACTTGATCCAAAGTACAAGGACATCACCAGCCAAAATACAATTGCCACTAATAAGGCAACGATAGCTCCTGCATAGAAAAAGCCCTTGATGTGCTTTTGGCGAAAGGGCAGAAAGCGTATCACCGGATCAGTAAGCTTGGCCACGCTTTGAGATAAGGTGTGATAGTAACTTACAGATGATGACTGCAATAAGGATCTAAGTAAGAAAAGCATAATCACCGCCTGTGCGATGAGCACGGCGATGGCGTAAGGATTGTACATAAGAATAGTGTTCCTAAAATTGATTTAGAACATTTTCTCAAATTCAGCGGTACGATCAAGACTTGCTTGCACAACTTTTTGCATCATGTCCTCAAAGTTGCCCTCGGTCATCTTGCAAAGACCAGCGTAGGTAGTGCCACCCTTGGAGGTAACCGCCTCACGCAAAGATGCAACAGAGCTGTCTTGATTGTTGATAACCATATCAGCAGTACCCTTGAACAGCTGCTCCATGATCCTGCGACCTTCCTTCTCCTCAATACCGTGACGCTGAGCCTCTGCGATCATGGCCTCCATAAAGCGATAGATAAAGGCTGGACCACAGCCTGCAACCGCACCGATAACATTAAGAGACTGCTCAGTACCCTCAGATACCATGCCCATACCTCCTAGCATCAAGCGTACGATCTCCTTATCAGGATCGGCACAGCCTAAGCCATAGGATACAGCGGTAACGCCCTCACCGATCTTGGCAGGAGTGTTGGGCATAATTCTTACTAGGCGAGTTGATTGTAAGTGCTTTTCGATAGATGCAAGGCGGAAGCCTGCAGCCATAGAGATAACAAGCTTCTCTTCAAAATCAATTCCAGATCCTGCAAGCTCCTCTAAAACCGCAGTCAACATCTGAGGCTTTACCCCTAAGAAGATAATGGCACTGTTTTTAGCTGCTTCGATATTTGAGGTAGTGATAGCAGCTCCCTTGTCCTTAAATTTTTGAAGCTTTTCAATATGAGGTCCAGAGACGGTGATATTGCGGGGAGATTGATGCTTTATCACGCTCTCAAAAATGCAGGATGCCATGTTGCCGCCACCAATAAAGGCGATAGTTTGCTTATCGTTCATACGTTCCTCTGCGTAAATACGTCCACCAAAAATGGCGGTACCAATGCGAACCTCAGTTGAGCCATAGCTTATGGCCTCTGCTAGATCATGAGTCATGCCCATAGAGAGCTCTGTAATTGTGGGATATTTTTGCTTTTTCTCATTAAAGATCTGCTGTAAATGAGCAAATTCAGCTTTAATCTCATCTAAATCAGCCGTATCTTTGGCAATGCCCATTAAGCCCTTTAGAACTAAATTGGACTTACTCGCGACTGTTTCTAATAAAGAGTCTAACTCAGCAAGAGCACAGCCTGATTTTTGCTCCTCATCTGAGATATTTACTTCAATATAAATCTCAAGTGGAGGTAAATTATCAGGTCTTTGATTAGAAAGCCTCTCAACTACTATAGCCCTATCAACGCTTTCCACCACATCAAAATTCTCAGCAATCAGGCGAGTCTTATTCTTTTGGATAGGACCAATAAAATGCCAGCTTATATCGCCAATCCCCATCTCTTTTATTTTTTGGATCTTCTCGCAGGCCTCAACTGCATAGGATTCTCCAAAGGATCTTTCACCGCATTTATAGGCCTCAAGTATCATTTCCAAAGGCTTGGTCTTAGATACGCATAGAAGACGGACCTCATCATTACGCTTAGAGCAGATCTTGGCCTCATCAATTTTTTGATGAATTTGAGATAGATTGTCGGTTATGCTTAACATTTTGAAAACTTCATATAAAATAGCAAAAATTTATTGCATTATAGCTAAGCTCAGTGCTTGCTTGTACATTGATTCTAAATGGTGAAAATATGTTTGTAATTGACAAGGAACTGTGTTCTGCCTGTGGCGATTGTAAAGACGCTTGCCCTTGCGATGCCATCACTGAACATGACACCTACTGTGAGATCGATCCTGATCTTTGTGCCGAGTGCGGTGCATGCCAGGACGTATGTGAGCAGGGGGCTGTTTCTGAGCAAGAGATCCCCTCTATGCAGGTGTAATTTCCAAATCTTGGAAAAAGTTAAGGCAGCAAAAGCGCTGCCTCTTTTTTTATCGCTCTTAGCAAAATGCTCTCAAAGAAAATCCTCTCTGAGAGCATTTTTTAGCAAGCCTTATGCTTTGATCTCAGCTTGCGTTGATATCTGCTCCTGAGCCTTTGCAGAAAAGCCATCTTTGGCAAACTGCTGTCCCTGCTTAAAGGCTTCTAAAAACTCACCCTGTTCTAAATTCTTGATATTGACGTCCATCTGGTTGAAGGGGATCTCAATACCATATTTAGCAAACTCAGCTAAGGTGGTAGTGCAGAGATAATCGTTTGCAAGCTTGCGCTTACCGATCTCAGCTACATAGAGCTCGCATTTGATAGTCACTGCAGAATCATCTAATGAGGCTACATAAATTAAAGGAGCCATGCCCTTGGCAGTATAGCGACACTTTCTGATGATGTTGCTTAGAAGCTGTTTTGCTTTGTTGACATCTGCGCCATAGCCAATGCCCACGCTAAACTCAAGCTTAGTTACGGTATTAGTAAGTGACCAGTTAGTAAGGGCGGAGGTGATGAAGTTGCGGTTAGGGATCATGACCTCCTTGTTTTCAAAGGAGAGAATAGTAGTTGAGCGAATACGGATACGATTTACCGTTCCTGAGAGATCGCCTAGGGTGATGATGTCACCTACACGGATCTGACGCTCAAATAAAATGATGATACCAGATACGAAATTAGCAAAGATTTCCTGGAGACCAAAGCCTAAGCCAACTGATAGGGCAGCTACTAGCCATTGGAGATTTTCCCACTTAATACCTATCGCACCAGCTGCGAAAATCGTACCTAGAGCGATAATAATGTAAGAGGTAATGATTTTTACGGTATAGCTAGTGGAGCGATGCTGTGCACCTACGGCCTTCCATAAAAACATTCGCTCAAGCAAGGAGGGCAGGTTGCGATTTAAGAGCATGGTGATCGCGATGATGATGATTGCCAAGAGTATATCTGCCATAGTAAGGGTATTTACTATGATCTCCTTACCACCTGAGATTTCGCTATGGCTCCACAGTACTATGTTCTTAAGATAGCCTAGGGCTCCTGCCAAATCGCTCCACTGTAAATACATGAAAAATACGGTGGCAACTATCAACACTGCGTTAATAAGTTTGAAGGCCTTAGCTGAGAGATTTTCAAGACCTAGAGTTTCCTTAAAGAAGGACAGATTGGTTTCCTCTTTAGGAGATGATTCGTTATCTTGCTCATTTAAAGCATAGTTCTTACGCTGGATCTTAGATTGGAATACATAGACCGCACGGCGCAAGGTGTTGGATATTAACCAATAACCTAAGACGGTATAGCAGGTATAGGCAACACGATTTACTAATTTTATAGTGGTGTAGTAATAGCCATAGGCCACGGCAATGGCAATTGCAAGCGGCGCAATAAAGCCTGCAACTGAGATGAACCATAGAGCCGAGCTCATGCTGTCAGTGCTGTGAAGCTGTGATCTTAACCAGCGGAAGGATACCACGACCATGGATAGAGCACAGATGATCATCACGATGAAGCCAATGGGATCTGAGTAAATACCAGAGGACTTGGTTTCAACTATATTGGCCACAATTAAAATAGGGATCAATGCATACCAAATACCGGTTAAAAGCTTTCTATCCTGATAAAGCGCATCAGGATTCATGGAAAAATGACGCTGAGCAAGAGAGTTTGGTCTTAAGATTTCAAGTAGATAGACGAATACTAGAATATGCAGAAGCAACATCCCGATAACCTCGAGCTGATCGGTAGTAGTGCTAAGACACATGCAAATTATGACAGTACCTGCCAATACCCAAATCAAGGCCTTAGGTAATACCATGATGAAATTTAGCAAGATCGCAAAGGGAGTGACCAGCACACTATCATTTTTGCGATCAAGGCGTCCTGCCAGATGATTATTGATGCGGCGAATACGTGGTCCTAGCAGGAACAAAATGCAGGCAATGATCATGGCTGGGACTACTATCGTGAGCATAGTAGTGGCCGTTGCACTCCAATATTCTTTGTCCTGAAGCTGCGTGCCAAAGGAGCTAAGCTCACTTGAGATTGAAGGGATCAAGGTTAAGAAGAAGTCACGTCCCACCGGCTGATTTGACTTTAGCCAAAAGAGGTTTTCAGTGATGAGGTTAGTGGTCTTATTTCTAATATCCACAAATTCCTCATATTTAACCTTTAAATTAATGGCGGTGGTGAGTTGTGAGGACATAGCCTGATAGAGCTCGTTTAGAAGCTGACGGCGCTTAATCACCACATTAATTAAGCTTTCGCGGGCATCTTGCAGATCATGATTCTTGGCAATTAAGCTATCAGCATAGGCATTGATATCAAAGAGCTTGTCGCGACCTGCACGCAGATCATAGAGCCAGATGGTAAGCTCAGGAATGAGCTCATCTAGCTTTTGGGAGAGCTTAATTGAGGGGATCTGATCTTGTTGATGATTTAAAAGGCGTGATAGGAGCAGACTCTTATCTAGGCTTGAGATTTCGTTTTGAACAGACTCTGAGAGCTGTTTTACGGTAGATAAGGCAGATTCTACCTGATGGGCATCACTTGCAAGCGTCGCTGAGCTTTGCTTGTATTGAACTATAAAGCCCTGAATTTCGGCGTTGGTTTTAAGCTCTGATTGTAGCTCAGGGTGATTTTTTGCAATCTTATTAAGCTCTTCATCGGAGATGCTATCGGTATCAGCCTGCAGGAGCTTGTTTTGCTTATCAAGCAGTGCCTCTAAATAATTTTGGTAATAGGTGTTTTTCAAGGCTGCGATACGCATACGGTAGTTGGCAATATCCAAAAGCTCCGTATGGTTGGCAAGCTCTGTTTGTAAGAGTGCGTTTTGTAGTCCTAGGGTATAGATCTCAAGGGCTTTAATTTTAGATGATAAAGATGAGGTGTCATGCTCATTGCTAAGAGAGCGGTTTAGATCACTAATACGCTGATTATTTTTGGTAATAGTATTTTGCGCACGCTCAGTTAGAGTTTGCAGATTGTTGTAGTCGGCAGTCTTACCTATATAGTCACTTTGGGCCTTGGCACTTAACTGACGGTTATTTTCAACTAAAGAACCAATCTCATCTAAGGTAAGGGTATCAACTGAGGGGATCTCTTGATACTGCTTTTCATCCTTATATAAGGTAGAGGAGAGTGAGCGAATAGTCTGCGAGGACTGGCGCAGAGTCTTTTTAAGCTCGTTGATTTCATTTAGATAGCTTTGTGCATTGTTAAGATTCGTTTTGGCGTTTTCAAGTTCGACGGCTCTATCATTGCGAGTGGCTTCATCTAAGCTTGAATCGCTAGCAACTTCCTTTTGAACCTCATTAAGCTCAGATAATAGCGGTAAGGTGATATCTCCAAGATCGGTGGCAACAGTCTGGGATAACTTTGTTTGAGACGTTTGCTGAGTTGTGTTTTGATTAGAGCTAGCGGCTAGGCTTTGAGTGCTAAATACGAAAGCTAATAGGGCGCTTAGTATGAGGTGGCGTGCTTTAAATTTCATCATATATATATATGTAGAGGATGGATCATTACGCTCCATCTTAAAAATCTGGTACTTTTTGTCGGTGCCTATTGTAATGATATTTGCTCTTTATTGCAGAATTGCCGATGATCATGCAACAAAAATCACCGCTTTGCTGTTTTTTATAGGCTCAAAAGCAACTAGATGGCATTTTTTAAGCACGCATATAAATGAGCCATAGACTCTGCAGCATCGCCATTTGGCAAGATCAGCAGAGATCATCAAATTTGAGTATGAATTCATAGAGGAGCCTTGGATTGTGTTGGCAGTACCGTTTTCTAATTGCTCTAAAATGGCTTAAATATCAGTATTATTTCATCTCTTTTAGCAACGATTATCAATCATACCTGCAAAAATTAGGTACGAGCAAAAAGATTAAGCAACGCTACTGCTTTGTTAGGGAGTGTTATTGCATCGATTATAGGAGATTATGCCAAAGCATTAGGGGGCACCGTGCAATTAATCGGGGATTAAATGCAATTTTTAGGTATAATCACGCCCTCGGAGCAGTGAGTTTTACCTGCTCGTCATCAATATGCAAACTTCGTCACAAAAAAAATTGAACTTTTGACGAATTCCACAGTCTTAGCTATGTAAAGGGTTGAAGAAGAGCTTATGAGTCCCAATGCCTATGACGCGAAATGCGCAAGCGATGAAGAGCTTGTCCGCCGCGTGCAAGGTGGACAGTTGAGCGCATACAATCTCTTAGTGGTGAAATATCAACACCGCATTATTAACGTCGCCCAGAAGTTTGTGAGCGATTATGCTGATGCTAGTGATATTGCCCAAGAGACTTTTATTAAGGCCTATAAAGCCTTGCCCAACTTTAGAGGAGAAAGCTCTTTTTACACCTGGCTATATCGCATCGCCACGAATGTTGCCAAGACTTATCTTGAGAATATTCAAAAGCAGCGTAGCCAAGTTGACATCGATGCCGAGGATTTTGAATCTAAGGACACCAATGGTGTAATGACCGATGCCACAACACCTGACAGGATCCTAGAATCAGAAGAATTAAAAAGAGTGATCCTCAAGGCGTTGAATGAATTGCCTCCTGAATTAAAAGAGGCATTCACTCTCAGGGAAGTTGAAGGACTTTCCTATGAGGAAATATCTGACAGAGTGCAGGTTCCAATAGGAACAGTAAGATCAAGGATCTTCAGAGCTCGTCAGTATATAGAATCAAAGATGCAACAGTTTCATTCATGAGACTTTGCAATTAGCCGATCAATCGGAGAGACACATGCAAAACACTAACGTTGCCAACAGAGCTGAGAGCCTTTGCGCTAACTTTGATGGAGAGAGCTTAGATAACATTCCTGAGACTCTATCTAAAGAAGAGCGTACTCATCTTGAGAACTGGGCAGCAATTAGCGCCGCCTTACATGATGATATGGCAGCTAAGACTGATTTAGATTTTGCATCAAAGGTTATGGCTTCAATTGCCACTGAAACTGAAGTAGTTGTCGATCAGACTACAGTATCTCAGGAAAAGGTAGAGACTGTTGAAACTCACCGCTTCTTAAACTTCAAGAAGATTGGTCTAATCCTAACCGAAGCTGTAGTTGCCGCCTCTTTGTGCATGGTTACCGTGTTTGGCTATCAGACTTGGAATGCTGAGGACAACATGACCATCGCTGATGCCGCCTCAACCGTTGGCACTGTAGGTGGGGTAAACCTTGCCAGTTATCAAAATCGTAGCAATGATCATGCAATTTCTCTTGATCAGAACAGCGTTAATAATCAGCGTCCCTTGACTGCTCAGGAGCAAAAAGAGCTTGCTCAAAAGCGTGAGCAGGAAGCTGAGCGTATTTCAAATTACCTCAAGGGCTATATGATGAATACAGCCTCTAACTGATTTTTCAAACAGAAAGCATAAGTGAAAAAATCCCGATATTTTAAAACCGCCAGTGCCTTGCTACTGACGGTTTTGTTGTCTTTGCATAGTGCAAAAGCTGCAGATGACAATTGCATGAAGATCTTTGAGAGCATGCAGCAGCGAGTATCCTCCTCTGATTTAAGCTTTACTGCAACAGCAGGAGATATACGTGCCATTTATCCTTATTCCTATCAGCATGCCGTAAGAAATGGTCATGAGTATGCACAATGGCGCACCTTAAATGGTGAGGCGCAGGGGTATGCTTTGCGTGATCTTGAGGGCTTTGATTTTAATGAGGATAGAGATCTTAAAGCGCCCTTGAGCTTTCATGTCACGCAAATCTTCGATCGCCTAGTATCAAAGCATACTAAGCTTGAGGGGTATCAGTGCATATTCTCAGGACGTACCCGTCTAAATGATCGCAAGGTCTCGCTCTTGCGCCTGCTTCCAAGCAATGATCAGCGCTATGGCTTTGCTTTGGCTATAGATGATGATTCTTATTTGCCAGTTGAGTTAAATTTGGTATCACCTCAGGGAACAGGCGTTACTAAAATCTCAGCAACTGATATTAAAAAGGGAATAAGCTCTTCTATTTTCTCTGATGAGGATTTTGATAAGTTTGCCCTCTTAAAGAGTGCAAAAACTGACAAATTAGATCCTTGGGGCTTTTTGAAGATCCCGCCTTATTTTAAGATGACAGCGCAGGGGGCAATGCAGATGCCTGAGGGTGATGTATGTCCTTATCAGCAATTTTCTGACGGCGTATTCTCCTTTAGCGTATATATAAACTCCTTATCTTCGGTAACAATGCCAGAGATTTCAGCAGGCGCGGTCAGTGTCTATCGCATGCATGATAAAAATCGTGAGTACGCAGTAGTAGGAGAGATCCCCATGGAGCTTGCTAAGAGCATACTCTCAGAGGTAGGGCGCAAGTAAGCCTTTAATAAGCCTAGCTAGATTTTTTCTCTGCTAAATAATAACGGAGCCTTTGTAAAGCTCCGTTGTTGAGCAATCGAGCATGTGGCAGTAGCTTATAGCTCTACCTTTTTAACCGGGATCCCTAAGGCTGCAAGTTTTTCCTGCTCCTCATTATCAAGATCATCCATCACGGTTATTTCTTCAAAATCATCAACTGTTACGCGGCCGTGGAACTGTAGTTCAAAGTATTTAAAGAACGGGCATCGTTCACCTAAGATCTCTTCAATTCTATAAAAGTTCTCAACAGTTAATTCTTCATCCGAAATTGCCTGAGCGAGCAAGCGATAAAACCTAATAGTATCAAGTCCTAACATGGAGGTGTTAACCAAGCCATTTAATATGCCTTTAGGATTTGCTGGACCGAAAATGCAGGTTGCTTTGGGATCTGTTAGCAAGGTAGGGATCATGTGGCCAGAGCTTAAAAAATCAATGGAGGTGCCAACGGTGAGAGTGGTTCTATGAAAGAGATGATCCTTTTTAAGCTTAATTACGACATCTCCATATTGATAGGACATCTCGTAGGTTGCCATCTGATTTTTCAACGGATCCTTGCAGGATAAATAGCCAAAGGTGGGGTAATCGCTATCTGCAAGCTTATTGCTATCACAATTGAAAAGGCAGACTGTGCTAGAGACTCTTGCCTTGGAGCCTCCATTAGTGGCGCTAGTACCAGTTTCCACGGAATTTTTTAAGTAGCCGTCTTTTAAAATTAAGGGTAGGGTTTCTGGATGTACGCGGATATAGATATCGCCTGCATCGATGATTTTTTTTAGAAAATCTTCAATAACTGCGGCACACTCCTGAAATTTTGGAAAAATTCTCATGAGTGAATAATAGTTATTTTGATATACAGGCAGATCTTTAAGGGTAGGAATAGTCATAGGCAGTACCAAGCTTTATTAAATTTTAAACATGTTAGCGCTTTTTTTAGGGCTACTCAATTGCTTGGATTGACGAATTTTTAGCAAGTAAAAAAGGAGAACAGATTGAGAATATAGCGCACAGAGAAACGGCAAATTTATCGCTATTGCCTGCTGTTTTTTTGAGTTAAATGCTATAGTATTCAGTACATCTCAATAATTGTTGTTCTCAATTGCAACACTGTCTTTTAAAGCCTATTTGGTGGTGATCTT